>JAFWCP010000197.1 GCA_017536845.1 Solobacterium sp.
ATTGATACATACAGCGAAGCCTATGAGCAGGAATATGAGACCATTGGTTTTTGCAGGAAGCTTGTGGACAAGGACGGCAGGTTTATTGCCGGCGTGATCGCGAAAGTAAACAAAGGCTCCCATGGTTTTGTTGACGCTCTGTTTGTGGAAGAACCTCTCAGGCGTCAGGGCCTGGGGACGTATTTCCTGAAGGAAGTGGAAAAACTGGCAAAGGAAAACGATACGTCTATGATTCTTACAACGGCGGGGGACTGGAACGTAGAGTTCTTCAAAAAGAACGGCTACCTGCTAAGAGGTGAACTCAAAGACGTCCCCAAAGGCCACAATTGCTACGAGCTCTACAAAATGATCTGAAGCAATTCGAATGAATCGGACTTTGTTCCAAGGAGAAAATCAGAATGAAATACGAAACCATGCCTTTTGCGGAAGATGATGCGTAATTCATCGAGCAGAAGATCAAAGCGGTCATGGATTTCATCGTGTTGCAAGAAGAAGGAGCGGAGGATGAGTATGTGCTGCTGAAGATCACCGACGATGCAGGAAACCTCATCGGCGGATGTATCGTGGAGATCGACAGATGGAAAACCGCGGCTCTTGATACGCTGCGGGTGGATGAAAAGAACCGCAGACAGGGGCTTGGCTCCGCACTGATCCGCGAGGCAGAACGGGCTGCGGGAGAAAAGGGCTGTCATGTCATGCTGCCGGGAACATTCGATTTTCAGGCCCGGCCGCTCTATGAAAAACACGGATATGAGCTCTGCAGCACCTTCAGTGATTTTCCAAGAGGACATAAGCTCTATGATTTTCTGAAGCGGCTGGATCATCCTGCAAAAGGATATGTTCCTTCCGTGGAATATGAAATCAGGCCGGCCGTGAGAAAGATGCAGAGGTCATACGCCGTGGGCTAAAAGATTACGATATGTCACATGTACCGAATGAACGTAAACCGATCACGCTTAATAAAAAGCTGCTGGATGAAAACTGGCCGCATGATCGCCGCGGTTTTTGCGGGTGTCGGGAGCTGGAACCAGCTGAATATCAATATGATATGGGTCGATGAGCCTTACCGCAACCGGGGCATAGGCTCAGAACTGCTTGCTGAAATCGAGCGTGAGGGGAAAGGAATTGGTGCATATTTCGCCTTCACCGAACTGTCAGCCGATTGGAGTGCAGCGTTTTTCCGGAAGAACGGTTATGCGGAAGCCGGCAGCTGGGAAGATGTTCCAAAGGGACACGTTACATATGTTATGAAGAGACGGTTTTGATGTGCTGAAGTATCAAACGGCAGATTTCTGTATGAGGAGGTCAAAGAAATGGAATTATCTGTAAACGGCAATATACAATTGCGGGCAATCACTCATGAAAATGCAGCTTTGCTTTTCCCGCTGTTCAAAGCCGACCTGAAGGAAATCAGCCAGTGGTTTCCCTTTGACGAAGATTATCAGCTTGCATATGACCTTGCCTATGTGGATGAAAAGAAGCCGCCGTTCGATGAAACCTTTGTGATTTACTATCACGGTGAACCATGCGGAAGGGTGGGCTTATACGATTACGACCAAAGCAGAAGCGAAATCTATCTGTACTACTGGGTGGCTTCTCCCTGTCGAAGAAAACACATCGCAGTGGATTCGGTTCTGGCTGTCATGGACTATCTGAAATCGTTGGGGCTCAAAAGCGTTCTGTTTGACGTGAAAAAAGCAAATGTGCACAGCATCGCGTTGATCAATCATCTACCCGGTGCAGGATTGATCAAAGAGGACGCTGATGGTTTCATCTACAGATGTACACTCCGGCAGCCGGATGCCGAAACGTACAATGAACTGTAATCTTCCGCGTCTATTGTCCTGACCGCTCTGGCAGGTGCAGAAATGTGCGTTTTGTTCACACGGCTGCACCAGGGCACTTCCAAAGAATTGCCCGGCATTTTGGAAAACAGATACGGTATATCTGCTGCAGAGGTCTGCGGTGATGGCAGGCGAAAAGCTGAACAGCCTTTTCGCCTGTCTTTTGATAGAACCGGTCAGATTTTCGCTGAAACGCCCTTGAATTTTCCATATCAGGCCGATATAATTGCAAGGAGGTTAGATGATTCTAACCTTCATCCGGGAAACGGAACTGAAGATGGACAAGGCATCATCCTCAGTGTCCAAAAAGGCGCTGATACAGGGCTGGAGCCCAAGACGCTGATGTCACAGGCCTTTCAGCCTTTCGGTTCTTTGCCGGATATACCGTCAACGATGGTATGATTTCGAAAAGATTCCGGCTGACGTGATGAAAACAAAGGATTATCCTTGTTAAAAGTCTTTTTTTTGAATGCAGGTTAGGTTAATCTAACCCGGCTTTCTGCAATACCGGCATATGACATGCCATGGCTTATAAAATGCGGTTTTTCTGCACCGGTCTATAGACGTGCTGAGAATGCAGATCGGCAGCAGAATATGAGATCGCTGCATATCAGAGAAGGTTCCTTGGATACAGAAAACAGGAGAATGATCATGACCCTGAAGTATGAATTGCTCAGACGGCTGGTAAAAGCCGCAAATATCAAAAAGATGTGGACAGGGATGAGTACAGAAGAGCTTCTTCAAAACCGTAGGGAGCAGAACGCGAAGAATCGGATCCCGGAGCTGAAGGACGATGGATTTTTTATCAGCAGGGCCGAAGTCATGGGGTTTCCGGTCCTGATGATGGTCCACAGGGAAAGGACGGATCACGCCTGCCTCTTCCTGATCGGCGGCGGCATGATCAGTGCGCCAAGGCCGGCTTCCATCAGAAAAGCACTCCGTTTTGCGAAGGAAACCGGACTGGATGTGTTTGTGCCGTATTATCCGCTTTGCACAGATTACCCGCTGACCAGAGCATACGAAATGATTCATGAAACATACAAGACAATGCTGGAAGCGTATGCGGCAAAGGATATCTTCGTACTGGGCACATCTTCCGGCGGGAATCTTGCTCTCGGCATGGTTCCGTATATCAATGACGGTCATGGTGATGTGACCATGCCCGGCTATATCATGGCCATTTCTCCCGGTACCTGTGTGGATACGGATGAAGAATGGCAGCGGATGAAGGAACTGGATCAAAAGGATGTGGCGATCCCGGCCCAGTATATGAAAACTGCCGTAGAAATCATGCGGCATGGGGACAGCAGTGTTCCGGAATATATGATCTGGCTGCAGAAAGGCAATTTTGCAAACTGCCCGAAAACCACTTTTATCTACGGAAGTGATGAAACACTTTATGCCTGCGCACCGTCTTTTGAAAAAGCCATGAAAAGGTACGGCGTGGAGTATGAAATGATCGTCGGCGAGGGTATGTTTCACTGCTATCCGGTCTTCCCGATCGTCAAAGAAGCAGAAGATGGCTGGAACATGATGATAAGGCTGATGAAAGAGAACATGAAAGAAGACTGAGAGGCGCACCTGATGCAATTTGATGAATCTGGAAATATGAACGGCAGGACGCTGATGCTTCTGCCGGGGACGGCCTGCGATTATCAGACAAACTTCGGTTCCGTTTATCAAAGGCTTGCAGAGAAGTACCATCTGATCTGCGTCAATTATGACGGCTTTGACGGAAGCGATTCTGTCTTTCCGGACATGATCACGGTGACAGAGAAGATCGAGAACTATATCCAGGATCACTTTGACGGCAGAATTGACGGTGCCATCGGCTCTTCCCTTGGCAGCAGTTTTGTCGGACAGCTGATCCAGCGGGAAATCATTCACATGGATCACGGGATCTTCGGCAGTCCGGACCTTGACCAGAGCGGACGTTTCAGTGCCTGGCTGCAGTCAAAGCTGGTGGTTCCTCTTTTAACAGGCTTCACCGGAAATGAGAAGAAAAGGGCGAAAAGCAAAGAAAAACTGAAGGCTTTTTTTGAAATGGATGATGTCACGGCGGAAAAGTTCATTGCCTGCTTTTCAAAATTCAAACCGGAATCCATCAGGAACGAGTATTATTCAGACCTTCTGACATGGCTTCAGGATGACATCCATGTGGAACATACGAGGGTACATTTCATATACGCCGCAAAGATGGGCAGGAAATATCTGAAACGATATAAAAAGTATTTTCGTGATCCTGATATCCGTGAATTCGATATGCAGCATGAACAGTGGCTTTTCGGCGGCGGGAAGTACGCTCTCCCGGTGCTTGCGGCCATTGATGAATTCATGGAGATGCCGGTCTGATCCGGATGCCTGTCGGCATGTGGGCGTGATTGAGCATGAAGCCAGGGTATATATGCAAACTTCCGCAAACGCTGACAACAGCTGCGGATACAAGAAGAAAAGAGGTTAACGAAATGATCAGAACAACATTGAAAATCGACGGGATGATGTGCGGGATGTGCGAAGCACATATCTGCGACACGATCAGGAAGGCCGTACCCGAAGCAATCAAGGTCAAGGCTTCCAGAAGCAAAAAGGAAGCCACCTTCCTGACCGAGAAGGCGGCAGACAACGATCATCTGAAGGCGGCAATCAATGCCACCGGCTATACGTGCCTGAGCATTGAAACGGCTCCCTGCGAAAAGAAGGGTCTGTTCGGCTGGAAGTGAAAACGGTGTGCCGGGGCTTTCGATATGCCCTTTTCACACTCGTTTGATCAGGAGGAAATCATGGCAAAGAAGGATTCAGAACATCAGAAGAAATCCATGAGCATGCTGTTCCGCGGCAGGGCGATCTTCAAGCCGCTGAACACCGGCCGGATTGACGAACATACTGCCTGCGTGCGGGAGTGGATCGCCAACATCTTCTTTTATACGAAAAACGGCACCACGATCATGATAGATGCTGGCTATAACTACGATCGGCTGAAGGAAAAGATGGGCTGGCTGGATATTGATCCTGCAAGCATCAAGCAGATCTTCATTACCCATCAGGATACGGACCATGTCGGCGCCCTGGAACAGGACAGCGATCTGCTGTTTCAGGATGCGACGGTTTATATCGGGGAAATTGAAAACCGGTATCTGACCGGGGAGGTCCGAAGGAAGGTGTTCCATGGCGCATACAGGCTTCCAAAGGTCAGGATTGACAACCGGAAGGTTCTGCTGAAAGACGGTGAAGTGGTCCATATCGGGGATATCAAGGTTGAGTGCATCCTCTGTCCGGGCCATACGTGGGGACACATGGTCTATCTGGTCGATGACGAATACCTGTTCACCGGGGACACGATCTGGTTCGGGGCTGACGGCGGTTACAGCTTCCTCAGCACGCTTGCGGAGGACAACAGGCTGGCTGTCTGCTCCCTGGAACGTCTGGAAAAGAACCTGCGCACTAGAAAGCAGCCGATAAAGGTCATCACCGGACATACCGGCTGGACGGATGACCTGGATTTTGCCTTCTGTCACAGAACCGAGATATGCCGGCCGTTTACCAGAAAGTATGTTGATCCCGATGCGCCGTATGACGGCTATGTGGAAGATGATGATACAGAAGAACAGGCACGGAATGTGCCGCTCAAAAAGGCAGGCAAAAGAGGATAACTGATCTGAAAACCGGATGCGCACGGGAATGGTGCTTACCGCCATTTCCATGGCATTCATAAATGATGACTGCTGTTTCCGGCTTGACAGGTGCGGCAGATGGCTTCATCCGGTCTGATTTTAAAGCAGAAAGTGAGGAAGAAAAGTGGGATTATTCAGAAAATTTATCAACCAGACACGAAAACCGGAAGGCTTACTTGGAAAGCTGATGGTAAGCGGCATGAACAGCGGCCATGCAAAGCTGGCAGACTGGGGCATGTCAGCTCTTGCCGGCATATCCGCATCCAGCATTGCCGAACTGGGCTGCGGCGGCGGCCGGAATGCCCGGGAACTTATGAAACGCTATCCTCAGGCTGCGCTGACGGCCCTGGATTATTCAGGAATCTCTGTTGAAAAAACAAAGAAAACAAACAGAAAAGCGATAGAGGCAGGCAGATGCAGCGTCATTCAGGGAGATGTTTCTTCACTCCCTTTTGCCAAAGAAACATATGACCTGGCCACGGCCTTTGAGACAGTCTATTTCTGGCCCGGGCTGGGAAAGTGCTTCGCGGAAGTATATCGAGTGCTGAAACCGGGCGGTTGTTTCCTGATCTGCAATGAATCCGACGGAACCGATGAGACGACGATCAAATACGCGAAGATCATTGACGGTATGAGTTACTACACGATTGAACAGCTTAAAGACGCCCTTACAGCAGCAGGCTTTTCAAAGATCCGTACAGTGCACCACCCGAAAATGCCGTGGGTCACCGTGCTGGCTGAAAAGTGAGGCAGATATGCTTGTTACCCTGCTGCTTTCTCTGGTACTCATACTTGCCCTGTGCCTGCTCCTGTATGCGGCGGTTGCCCTGATCCAGAACAGAAAACTCTTCAGGTCAGCCCCAAAGGATATCCAGGCAGCCGCAAAGGACCATCCGGAACGCTTTCACGGGGCACGTGCACTGGGGTGGAAACTGGCTTTCCTCAGCGTTCTTTCCATGATCGGGGCGTTTCTTTACGGCGGTTATGACGGGATTCAGAACGGCTTTTCCTTTCTTCAGCATTTTCTCCGCTTCATCGTAATGCTCTATCTCTGGAAGGCTTTCGATATCATCTGCCTGGACTGGCTGCTCCTGACAAGATCACATTTCTTCCAGCACTTCTACCCGGAAACAGAAGGGTGTGAAGGATATCATCAGTTCGGTTTTAACCGCAAGGAGCAGCTGACCCGTATTCTTGTATTTCCATTTGCAGCAGCACTGATGGCAGAAATTGCCTGCCAGATCGGAGGATGATGATGAAAACTGCAGAAAGAATCATGAATAAGAAAACTATGATCAAAACGGAAATGGACAAGGTCCTGCCAAAAGCTGACAGCGATGCCATGTGGCATCAGGCGACAGTGAAACTCAATGAATTTCTGAAGCGGTACAGTTCGCTTCCCAAGGGTGTGCATATGCATACGGACAGCAGGATCTTTCCTTCTGCAGCTGTTTACCTTACCGTAAAAGAAGCTGTTGGAGAAAAGAAGGCGTACCAGATCATTGAGAATGCCGCAATTCAGCTCTGCCGGCCGAAAGAACGTAAGATGAGGAAGCTGATGAAGCTGCCGGGAATGCCGGGCCTTTTCCTGAAAGCATGGGATCCGATCACAAAGAAAGTGTTCGGGCCGGAAAACGGTTTTCAAAACGTGTTCTATCCGAAGAAGAAAAACGAATACCGGATGGACATCATTTCCTGCCCGTATTGCCGGTATTTCACGAAGCTCGGCTGTCCGGAGCTGACAAAGATCTTCTGCGAAAATGACGAGCGGGTCTACGGAAACCTGCCGGGCCTTCAATTCGTGCGGACGGGAACGCTTGGCAAAGGGGCTGACCGCTGTGATTTCTGTCTGCGGAAAGTGAAATCCTGATCGGAAAGACTGATGAATAGCTTCAGAGGATTGGGAAAAGACTACTGGCTGTTCTGGTTTGCCTCTTCCCTGGGGATGGGAGCGAGCAATATCCTGCAGTACGTGCTGTCACTCTATGTACTGGATCTGACCGGCTCGGCAGCGCTGTTTGCATCCATGCTGGCGGTCATCATCTTCCCGCGTATTCTGCTGGCGCCTCTGGCCGGCGTCATGGCGGACAGGGTCAGGAAGAGCCGCATGATGGCCCTGATCCTGCTGGCAGAAGCGGCAGTGCTGGGGGCCTGTTTCCTGATCGGACAGACAGCAGCCATCACTATGCCATTGATCTATCTGCTGGTCGTTGTTCTGGAGGCCGGTGAGATATTCTATGGCGGCTGCGAGGCGGCAATCCTGCCGGAACTGGTTCCCGGGGAACGGCTTAAGGATGCCATTTCAGTTTCAAAGGTGGATGACGGCATCGTTCATGTCACCGCGCCGCTGGCCGCCGCATTGATCTATGACCATATGAACATTGCTGCTGCTTTCGCAATGATCGGGCTGCTGAACTTTTCCGCCTTTCTGCTGCAGGCTCTGATTCAGCCCCGGTATGCCCGGGAGCATTCAGGAAAAAGGCAGAAGCCCTCTCTGTGGCAGGACTTCAAAGAGGGCCTGACCTGCATCCGGCAGAATGCGTTCCTGCGCAGCTTTCTTAAGGTCATGCCGCTGGCCAATGCCTTCTTCGGCGCGACGTTTTCCGTCAGTGTGGCTTACCTGCTTCGCAGGACCTATGGCGTGGAAGCATGGATATACAGTCTTTATTGTTCGATTACAGCCACGGTAAGCATGGTCGTACCGCTGTTTGCCGTTCCCCTGGTGAAGAAGTACCCGGCCGGCAGGCTGTTCTTTGCGTCAACGCTCACCATTGCGGGCGGCATCTTCCTGATTGGGATCTGTGCCGTCGGCGGCATTTATCAGATCATTCCCGTGGCCGTTTCCATCGTGCTGATTACGATGTCTGACTGCGTGACGATTGCGGCAGCCATCCCCATGCAGATGACGGCATCCATCATGCTTCAGACCGGCGTTGAAAAGGGGATGCTCGGCCGGGTATCTGCCACGCTCCGCATGGTCAGCATCGCATCCGCAGCGGCAGGAGAAATGCTTTTCGGATTGCTGAATGACGCGACCTGGGTATGGCTTCCGATCTTTCTCGGTGCTGCCGGGGTTGCCGTGGCATCCCTGCTGTTTCAGAAGGTGATGGCTGCCCTGGATTGCCGGCAGGAACAGAAGTGACAGTCAGAAAAAACCGCTTCGCGAACGCGAAGCTGTTATTAAGAACACCAATTAGTTATATCTAACCAAATGACTTTACAGAAAAAATGCACTGTTCTTTTCATTTGCATACGAGGAGGTTTTATTGATGAAAGAAAAGAAACAAAGCGATGTGGCCGTCCTGCTGAAATATGCAGGGAGCTATAAAGGGCTGACCTTCCTTGGCCTTGGCCTTTCTGCCGTTGCCATGATTCTCGGGATGGTCCCCTATATCTGCATCTGGCTGGTGGCAAGGGATCTGATATCCGCAGCCCCGGTCTGGACGGCAGCTTCCGGCATCGCCCGCTATGGCTGGATGGCCTTTGGCTTTGCCGTAGCCGGGATAGCGGTCTATTTCGCTGCCCTGATGTGCACGCATCTGGCTGCTTTCCGGACTGCCAGCAACATCCGCAAACAGGGCATGGCGCATCTGATGAAAACGCCTCTTGGCTTCTTTGATGGTAATGCATCCGGTCTGATCCGCAACCGTCTCGATGGGGCGGCCGCCGATACGGAAACCCTGCTTGCCCACAACCTGGCGGATATTGTCGGCAGCGGTGCCATGCTGATAAGCATGATCGTGCTGATGTTTGTATTCGACTGGCGGATGGGTGCCGCGTGTCTTCTGGCGGCAGTTGTCTCCATCGCCGCGATGTTTACCATGATGGGCGGCAAGAATGCCAGGCTGATGGCAGAATACCAGGCCGCCCAGGATGTCATGAGCAAGGCCGGAACCGAATACGTCCGCGGCATCCCGGTGGTCAAGGTGTTTCAGCAGACAGTCTATTCCTTCCGGGCTTTCAAACAGGCTATTGAAGATTACAGCGCCAAGGCAGAGCATTTCCAGGGGGAAGTCTGCCAGGTGCCTCAGTCGGTCAATCTGACCTTTACGGAAGGCTCATTCGTCTTCCTGGTCCCTGTTGCTCTGATCCTGGCGCCGCGGGCGTTGAAAACAGGCGATTTTGCAGGCTTTGTCACAGACTTTGCCTTTTACGCTGTATTCTCCGCAATCATCTCCACAGCCCTGGCCAGAATCATGTTTGCGGCGAGCGGCAGCATGCAGGCAAGCACGGCGCTTACAAGGATTGATCAGGTGATGAGCGCCCCGGTGCTTAAGATCACCGACCGCCCGCAGGTTCCAAAGGACAACAGTGTTGAATTCAAGGATGTCACCTTTACCTATGACGGTTCAAGAATTCCGGCTCTTGACCACGTTTCATTCCGTGTGGAACCGGGACAGACCGTGGCCCTGGTAGGACCCTCGGGCGGCGGCAAAACCACGGCTGCCAGCCTGATCCCGCGGTTCTGGGACGTCAGCGGGGGATCCGTGGAAGTCGGCGGCGTGGATGTACGGGAGATTGATCCTCATGTGCTGATGGATCAGGTGGCCTTTGTTTTCCAAAATGACCGGCTGTTCAAGGCAAGCATCCTGGAAAATGTACGGGCTGCAAGGCCTCAGGCAACGCGGGATGAGGTGCAGGCCGCTCTTTCTGCGGCCCAGTGTGATGATATCCTCGCAAAGCTTCCGAAAGGAATGGATACGGTCATCGGAACGGAAGGAACATACCTTTCCGGCGGTGAGCAGCAGCGTGTGGCCCTGGCAAGAGCGATCCTGAAGAACGC
>JAFWCP010000198.1 GCA_017536845.1 Solobacterium sp.
ATAATTAAAACCCATCCAGATAACGAGTTTGAAGTTTTCTTTATGCGTAATGGCTGTATCCTCAGCGATGCCCATTGTCTTGGTATGCATCGACCTGAGTGTGGGGCTACATGTGCCATGCTCAGATACAAACAGGAACAGATTGTTTCGGATTGTACGAGTTTTCAGGATAAACATGATATTGACGTAAACAGCTATCTCTATAATGGCATGTTGCTGACGCATGCCTGTGCCCTATGTGCTGTCTATAGACTGCAGAAAATGGGTGTTCGCACATTGAAGATCGTTGGTCGTTCGGATGATGCAGATCAAGTGGAAGAGGATGTTCGTCTCAGCAAGAGGAATCTTGACATCGCTGTACAGTGCAGCAGTGAGGAAGAGTACCTTGAGAATATGATTTTTCCGCCTTATGCACCGCAGGTATGCCGTCTTGGCATGTCGTGTTATTATCCGGAAGTCAGATTCGGGAAGGAGTAATAATGCTCAGAAGATTGCGCAGAGAAGATCTGCCATTACTGGAGGGAATTCTGGCAAATAATCCCTCATATTATCCGGATTATCTGCCTCAGAGTAAAGAGGCTTACTACAGCAAAATGCTGGAAACCATTGATCGTTTTTATAATGACTTCTTTGTCATTGATGATAATGGAGTAAAAGGTTTTGTCGGAACATCTCATTATCGACCGCAAGATGCAAATATTCGATTATTTGTATTTACTGGAGAAAAGGAACTTAGAAGAGCAACAATGCTGGAGATGAAAGAATACCTATGTGCAAATCTTCCATTGAAGAAAATCTATGTACAGGTAAAAGAAGATGATGCAATGATGATTGAAATCTGCTCTGAAATGATGGAACAGGAAGCCTGTCTGAAAGAATACCTCTATTTCAATGGTACTTATCAGGATCTGATGATCTTTGGATGGAAGCTATGATGGAGTATCCGCTTTTAGCAACGTTTGATGAATTACTGACCTATGCAGATGAAAAGCACTGCGATGCAGTATTATTTCGAAAAGAAGATAATATCTCGTTTTCCACATTCAATGCTCAGGTACGGCAGTTTGCTTCTTCACTGATGACAAAAAGAGAACTGTATGTCGTAAACGTCAAAGACTGCAGATTGTATGCCGTTGCCGTGATGGGAATCGTATTGAGCAACAACATTGCTGTTTTGAAACCAGGCCTTGCCAAAGGAAAGATGATCTGTGATCATGATGTTGTTTCCTCATTTGACCTTCCTGACTGGGATGAAGAATTCCCGACCAATCCCGATGACGCATGCATCATAGCACCAAGTTCAGGGACAACAGGCTTTGCCAAGGGTGTCATGCTGAAGCAGAGAAGTCTATTGGCAAATGCATACGGTGCTGTCACAATGAGTGATTTCCCGTCATGCGGGATGTACTTCCATATACTGCCATTTGATCATCTGTTTGGCCTTGTAGGTGACTTGCTATGCCTTCTTTATTGTGGGGCAACACTGGACGTTCATCACCAAAACAACCTGTTCCGTGAACTGAAGAACAATGAGATTACTCACCTCAATGCACCGCCGATGATAGTCAAGGGAATTCTTGCCTGGCGAAGAAAGCATCCCTGCTCTCTTAAACATATCCTATGCGGTGGTGCATATCTTGAGCCGTCCGTGATCAAAGAACTGAAACAGCTTAGCATTTCAGTAACCACGGCATATGGTCTGACTGAATGCAGTCCTACCGTAAGCATTAATCCGGATGCATGGAATAAGCCATATTCTGTAGGAAAACCCTTTTTCGGCAGCACCATCAGGATTGAGAAAGATGAAATCCTAGTACGCAGTGACTATTTGATGCTTGGCTATTGGCAGGATGAAAAATCAACGGCGAAAACCATCGTGAACGGCTGGCTGCATACCGGCGATACGGGAAGGATAGATGAAGAAGGATACCTGTATATCACTGGAAGGAAATCTGACCTGATCGTCTTCGAAGACGGCACCAAGCTGATGCCGGAAAAGCTGGAAAGAGAATGCTTGCAGTCAGAAAGAATCAGTGAGATCCGTATCTTAGAAACAGATGTAAACGGCAGAAAGCTGGCAGATGTCATTGTACTTGCTGAAGGGAATACGGATGCGGCTATTAAGGAAGTTTTCAGGACCAATGGCTTCATTTCCCGTCTACATGAGATCAGGTATTCAGACAAACCCTTCAAGAAGACAGAATTGGGTAAACTGATCAGAAACTGAGTGCTTTTCAGTATCGAAAGATTCTGAATCAGACTTCTGGTCCGTATTCACTCTTCCTGTATATTATACAAATGAAGGAGGACGGGATCATTGGGTTTGCTTCCCTGCCATTGTATAATATTGAATAAGCACGGAGGTGGAATCTGATGGAAGCCGGTTATGAAGACATCTTCCTGTCATATTCACATGATGACAGAATCATTGTGGAAGAAATCGCCCGTCATTTACAATCCATGGGTTTTCATTGCTGGATTGACAAGGATATGATCAGGGCAAATGATCCCTATAATCAGAAGATCATTGCTGCAATTGACAACTGCAGCGTTTTCATCTGCTTTCTTTCAAAAACCTATGTGAACAAGCCTTACTGCATCAATGAGTTTGACCGTGCTCATGACAAAAGCAAACCGATCATGGACATATGCATTGATGAAGTCAATGAACTCACAAACCGCCAATGTGCCTATATGTTTGCCTTCAGCACAGGGCTTCATATTCTTGGCTTTCATATCGGCATCCAGAAACAGGAAGATATAAAAACCTTTGCGGAAGAGATTGCCAAAAGCCCGATCATGCTGAAGGAAAAGGAATACTATGCCACCGGCAACAAAGAAGACCTTCCGTCTCCTGCTACCCCTGATTATCTGCTTTCCATGCTCAGGCAGTATCATGAAAAACAATATGTTCAAAGCGGCAATTATGCCCTGAATGAAATCCGCGGTGATCTTTTCCCAGGTCTTAAGGATACGGAATTCAATGTCACCTTTGAAGACGAAAACAAAGAGAATACCTCCTTGCTGAAATACCTTGCTGAAGATCATGCCAAGAACCATATCCTGATCATCGGGGAAGGCGGTATCGGAAAAACAGTGACGCTGCTGAAAACAGCCGAAGCCCTTCTCTCCCAAAGGATCAATGCCGTATACATTCCCTTAAGCAAAATCGAAGAAGGCTTCACCCTGGAAACATATCTTGAAAGGGTTGTCTTCCGCGGCAACCTCTATATGGCAAAAATCTTCCGGGACATTGCCGAGCGGCCCTGTCAGGAAAATCCCCAGGTTGTTTTCCTGCTGGATGGGATCAACGAACTGCCGTTATCTTATGCAACTTCCTTTATCCAGAGGACCATTAAGAATTTGCTGATGGAAAACTGCCAGGGCGTACGCCTGGTCATGACCTCCCGCTGGTTTGACCACACTCTGCTGCACCGGATTGAAAAAGACGTCTCCGTCCTTGAAGCACTGCCGCTGGATGACAGTGTCATTGATGCCTGTCTGAACCGGTTATCCATCCCCGTACCTGCCGACAGCAAAGTGCGCAATGCCATTCGTACACCACTCATGCTTACAATGTATACCGATGTTGAAAAACACCGGGAGAAATACCAGAACATCCAGGGCATAGAACTGGAAGAAAACCCTGATTCCCCCTGTAAGATCCTTCACAATTTCTTCCAGGCGCAATTATACCGGGCCAGTGAAGAAGCCAGCTTTGACAGAGCCGACCATCTGGTATTGCTGGAATACCTCATGCCGGCCATCGCCTGGCAGATGGAAACCTCCCTCATCAGCAACATTCCCGAATCTGTTGTATGGGACTGCATCGAAGAGATTGAAAACAAGGTAGAGAGATATCGCTGGTACCGCAATGACCGGCTGCGCAGGCTTGTCCATGGCCTTGGTGAAATCCATACCGACAGCCTGTTCCATCTGGCTGTGGATTCTCTGCATTTCCTGAATGTCACCGAATCCGGCTGTGAATTCCTGCACCAGAACTTCCGTGAATACTTTGCGGCATACCATGTGGCCAATGAAATCAGGGCATTTGCCGTCAATCCCAAGCGACGGAATGACGTCCAGGCAGTCCTGGAAGCCATGCCGTTAAGAAAAGAGATCATCCGCTATGTTTCCGACCTTCTCAAAGAAGAAAAGGCAAAACCAATATGGACGGATGAGGGGATCATTTTTGCCGGCAAGAAAGACATCAGTCCGTCAGCCGAAAGCAAGGCCGAGCAGATCCTTTCTGTATGGCGCGGTATAGAAGGGGACAGTGCGCAGAATGCGGTCCGCAACCTGGTGGAAATCATGAAAGAAGGCCGACGTATGGTTCTGGCCTGGTGTGATTTTTCCGGCCTTGATTTCAGAAAGACTGATCTCAGCAGGGTACGCTTTACAGAGTGGTATGAAGACAGATATTATCCTTCCGTCTTTGACAATGCCTGGCTGGACAAAGAAAACCTCCTCAGCACCGGACACGAAAAAACACTTTCCATCCTCCTGAGCGATTTCAAGGATTTCCTTTTCAGCGGTGATACCAGCGGGGAAGTCAGGATCTATGACCTGGCGAAGAAGGAATGGGCAGCAATCATCCATCCTCAGAACAGTGAAGTCATTGATCTGGCATGGAATGCGGAAAACCAGACCCTTGCCATCCTCTATGAACATGTCCTGTTTGTCTACTCTTTCGCAAAGAAAAGAATTGTCTTCACATACGGGAATCAGAAACACTCACGCAATTTCCGCTATGTCAGATACGAAAGAAACGGCAATCTTGCTATTGCGTATCACCTGCAGCCGTTAACGTATTATGACCTGGAAGGAAACCTGCTCACTGAAGAAGCAGAAGAACTCCCTGCCCGCTGTGCTGTGACAAGTCAAGACGGCACATACCTTGTCAGAAGCAGGATGTTTCAGATGCTGGAAGTTAAGAAGAAAGAAGAAGGGGAATGGAAACTGCATCCGGGCCTGACAGGATTTGACTGCCTGCGGCTGAAGGACTTTGGCGCTGTATCAGGCCGGGGCATCACCAGCATTGTCTTCCACCCTTCAGGAAAGAGATTCCTCGTCACGGTGCAGAACCTGCTGCTTGAATTTGACATGCAGACGATGGCAGTGCTGAACAGGAAGGTGTTTGACGGCTATGTCCGGCATGCCTGCTACATGGAACAGGGCATTGCCGTTGCCCATGTCAAAGACATCATCCTGCTGGATGAAGATTTTGTCGAAATGGACAGGATCAAAGGCACCTACACAGCGGATATCTCTTACATCCTTGAGGATCATGAAACCGGTGAGTATTATCTTTTCTCCGCAAGAGGGCTGATCAAAAAGCTCAACCGCAGCCTGGAAGTCATGAATATCCGCAGCGGCTTATCTCAAAGCAATGCTGTATGGATCAGGAACAGGGAAACCGGCAAACGGGAAATGGCTTTCCTTCCCTTTGCGGAATATCCATATGGGGCAAGATACGACTATGACCGCCGGAAGCTTTCACAGCTGGGATGGAACTATGAGATTGAAGATGTGCAGGGCTATGATGAAGAACAGACATTCTACAATCTCGGTGCTGACCTGATGGTTGTGGAAACAAAAGAACCCTACCGGCAGATGGTCTATACCAACCATGCCGGGATCTATCTGTTCCGGTGTTCCTTCCGCAATATCAAAGGAAATATGAGGGAAAAGAAAAATCTGCAGTGGCTGAAGCAGAACGGAGGAATTGTAGATGAGTAATCAGGAAATGAACGTTTATCTGTATGATTTCGCTGCAGACGGCTCCTGCAGTGCGGACATCTTTCTGCCTGCAACCGGAAACATGGTCCGCGGGATCAAGGTGATGGAAGGAACAGGCGGCGGCACCCAGGTCTATATGCCGGAATGGATGAATAACCGCTGGTCCTGTCCCGACCTTTCATGGGCAGATGCACGCAAGGCTGCTGCCGCAGAATACAAAGCAGACAGGCAGAAACCACAGGGAATCTGCACCTTTCGAAACGTTGTCAACGGGAAGGAAATCCCGCTGGAATTTGACCTTCCTTCCGGCGTGACAGTGCATGAGATTTCCCTGCTGCTGTCTGAGGATAACCGCTTTTTCCTGAACCTGCATAAGAGCAGCCTGGAAGATACAGGTTATACAAAGGAAATCCTGCTGGAGGAACTGGCAAAGGCATACCGGCACCAGATTCTTCATGAAACAGAAGAAATCAGCACTCTTACTGTCAGGTTTCAGAAAGAAACCCGCTATCAGCGCTGCCTCGCTGATCTGAAACTGCCGGAAAAGAAAAATGTCATCAAAGGCTTCCGGATCTGGGCATATGAGGATGGAACATTGAATATCTCTTCCCCTTCGTGGATGGAAAGATGGTCAGACAGGCATTATACCTGGTATCAGATCACCGAAATCATCAGGGCGGAATACAGGCGGTTTGCCGCTCCTGAACAGAATGAAATTCTGCAGAAACCGGAAACAGAACCGGAACCGCCGGCCATCCCGAAAAAGGAAGAGCGCACAGAAAAACCGGATCCTGAAAAGACAGAGCTTGGCCGCATCAAGAACGCCCGGAACAATTCCCTTGCCTTCTATCCCCATACCGTCCTGCGCCTGGTGGAGAACAGGAAAGAAATGAAACAGCAGGCCAGCCAGCTTGCCTACGCCTTGTCCATCGGGTCGCAAGGCGGTCTTGGCCCGTTTGAAATCACCGTACTGACCTGGGTGAACAGACTGAAATATGACACCAGCACATTGCTGGTAGATTTGATGGAAGCGGGGTATCTGGACTATGGCTGGCGGGAAAAAGTGAGCCAGCAGAAACTCCCGGGCATTCTTGACAGGATGAAGCGCTATGACCTGATCAACCTGACAAGATTTGTCACGGTCAATGATGACGGGGAACCGGTTATTGACAATTCCCATTCCCTCATGCGCATCATTTCCATGGGGAAAAACGGTGCTTCCCTTCTTCATGAACTGCTCAGAGATGTGCACCGCTATAACCCTTTTGATATCCTGCAGGACGGCAATACCGTCAGAAGATATCTTTCTGTCAACCAATGACTTGTCTATATGCTCTGTAC
>JAFWCP010000199.1 GCA_017536845.1 Solobacterium sp.
AGGAGGATATCTGCAGGAGTGGCCAGGTACTCTATGTTTCAGAATCCGGAAAACACCGTATCAGCATACGGCAAAGCAGGAAAGGCAATATCATAGGCCGTATTCTCTTCTGTCAGGCATGAGCAGTTTCTGCCCTGGCTGTTCCGTTTTGATGTTTCCTATAAGCGTGTATCATGCTGCCGTGATGCCATGCTGTTTTCGTTCCATCCATTACGATGAAATGGATCAGGGTAATCATAATCATGGCCATCCGGTACTCGGACATGCAGTTACAGAATCCGGACTGAAAAACCTGTCAGCAGGTTTTCGTCCCTGCTGACAGGTTTGCTGATGGTTGGAATACGGTCTGGAATTTACCGGATCAGTGCACCGGTGATTTCGTCAAAGTGGTATGCTGTGCCGTCAATTGTAATCCAGCCTTTTGCCATCAGGCCGGTACGGGTGTCATAGTAATACGTGTTATCGTATTGCTCGGGATAGATTGTGGCCAGTTCATGGTGAATTGTTACCCAGCCTTTCAGCATCTTTCCATTGCCGTCATACCTGACCCATTTGCCGGTTTTGTTTTTGATGCACTGGTAAACGAATTCACCCATGCCGTTGTCTGATTCATAGGCAATCTTCCGTTTGTCGCTGTCGCTCCATTTGTCTTCGCCCTGGTAGATGTAGGGAACCCAGACTTCCTTGCCTTCTGCCTTGGCGCCGTCATAAATGGAATCCAGCCAGTACCAGCCATCGCTTTCGGCATCATAGATTTCACGGCCACGTGGTGAGCCGTCGCCGATGATATTCTTGGGATCGCTCATTGTTCCCTGCCTCTGCCAGTTTTCATACCAGTACTGTTTGCCTTTGTACATGCAGAAGCCAAAGGACCGGCAGGCGGCAGGATCCTGGGTGCCGCTTTGTTTGATGCGGTCGGGGATGACGGTTACGGTACCGTCTTCACTGCGTTCCACCCTTACACAGTCCAGTGCCTTTTCTGAGGTTTCTTCAAAGTCTTCGGGTGAATGGTCTTTGGGGATTAACAGGAAGTACAGCAATGGTGAATCCTTATCATTGCCGCCGGTATTGTATTTCACAGAGAAGGAACCATCATTGTTGATATCGGCATATGCCCTGCCGTAATAGGGTTTTGGATACAGGTTTCCGCCATAATACAGCCAGCAGGAGATACGGTATTGTGAAGCATCGCAATTGCTGCCGTCTTCCATATACACAGTACCTTCGAAATCACTGCCGTCACCGATGGCCGGTGTTTTTGTCAGGGAGATGACAGGATGTTTTCCCTGCTGTCTGGGCATGACATTCAGCACGCAGATGGCTGATTTGTAGGATAACTCTTCTTCGTTGTAAACCCTTGCCTGGATACGGGTCATGCCTGGTTTGAGGGCAGTGATTCTGCCGGTATTGTCGATTGTTGCAACAGAGGGGTCAGAGGAGTTCCATCGGATTGTCTGTACCGTTGCATTGGCTGGCTGGATCTCAGCCTTCAGGGTATGGGTTTCACCGACTGTCAGGGTGAGGGACATGTTCTCCAGGGTAATGCCGGTGGGTTCGATGGTTTTGACCTGCACCTCGCACGTATCGCTTTTCCCGTTGATAGAAGTTGCGGTGATGTATGCATAGCCTTTGCTTACAGCAGTTACCTTGCCGTTCCGGTCGACGGCGGCAATGGATGCATTGGAGCTTTCCCAGGTCAGGGATTTGTCTGCTGCATCCTTGGGGGAAACGGATGCGGCAAGGCTTGATGTCTCACCGGCATACAGGACAAGGTTCTTTGGCGAAACTGTAACGGAAGTGACTTCCACATTCAGGTTGAAGGGATTGAGGTTCTGATAGCAGTCTTTGACGTCAAAGTCATTTGTCATAAAGCCCCAGTGTTTACCGTGTTCACCTTCATACTGGCCCTTCCAGCTTTCATCGGTGCTTTCGAAGTAGCAGACCTGGATGTTGTTCTTGATGGACCAGTCACGGATATCCGCATAGTACTTTGCGGCATTGGCTTCATTCGGCACTGCAGCATGAATTGTCTTTCCTGCGGTCGGCCAGCCTGTTTCGGCAATGACCAGTTCCTTGTCACTGCATACGGCTTTAAGGGTATTGATGTTGTTGATGAAATCCTTTGCGGCCGTATCAATGCTGTCACCGCCAAGGAAGGTATAGTGGTTGACAAGGATCAGGTTGCACGCATTCCTTACGGAAGGGGTGGCTAATAACTGGTCGTAGTTTTCTGAGGTTGTTACAGGGAAGGTCTTGACGGTGATGCCGGCCCTTACATATTCAATGGCTTCAACGAGTTCTTTTGCCGTCAGGAAGCTGTTTAATAATACTTCATTGCCGACAACGGCGATTTTGCAGTAACCTTCATTGCAAAGGCGGATCAGGCCATCCAGTTCCTTTTTGTTTGCGGTTTTGTCTTTGGAAAGATAGGCATTGCCCAAGACGTTTAATCCCAGTTCCCTGGCAATGACATAGGCTCTTTCAATCGGGCCGGTTGCCTTATAGAACCGTACCGTATCAGCAAACTTAGATACCGCAGTCAGGTGGGCACGGATCAGGTCATCGTTTAAGGCCTGGTCGGGAGCTGTGCCATCCACCGTGTAGAAACCGACATCAACGGCTATCTTTTCCTTTTTGACCGGCAGCAGCCCGGAAGCAATGGCAGGAGCAGCAGATCCGTGCTGTCAATGCTCTTGCTGATATATCGGGAATCCGTGCTGACCTGGCCATAGAAAACCTGGAAAGCTACCCGATCGAATGGAATGAGCCTGTGATCCGGGCATGCGGGTCCCGCATGAC
>JAFWCP010000200.1 GCA_017536845.1 Solobacterium sp.
AAAGGAATAAACAACATTGAAAAACGACATTTCCGTTTCATGTTTGAATAGCGAGGAAGCGTAGAGCGACCGAGCCCCTGGGTACATTCCCCGCGGCTTGCCGCGTAGAAGCCCGACCAATGTTATGATCCCGCTTGCCGGGATCATACTAGCCGAGCCACAGCGAGGCGTATAATACATTGGGAGGGACGACGGCTGATATGGAAAAAAGCGATTACTGGCATCTGAGCCACAGTGTTTCGAATCTTGTGTACCACTTTGTCTGCCCGGCAAAATACCGTCGGGTTGTCTTTGACGATTCTGTAGAGGAATGCCTGAGGCAAATATGCCGGGGCATCGAGCTGCGGTACGAATGGATCGAGTTTCTGGAGATTGGTGTAGATAAGGATCACGTGCATTTTCTGGTTCAATCAGTACCTAACAGAAGTCCGGGCGAGATCATTCGTACCGTCAAGAGCTTGACTGCCAAGGGCATATTTGCCGAACACCCGGAAGTGAAGAAGAAACTTTGGGGAGGGGAATTCTGGACCGACGGGTATTTTGTTTCAACTGTTGGGCGCAACACGAGCGAAACTATCATCCGAGAATACGTAAAGAATCAGGGTACACAAGATTCGTACAGGCAGTTGTATATAAAGCTGTAGGCCGTCGTGGAGCGAAGCGATCAGATACCCCGGCCGCGAGCTTGTCGAGCGGGCAAACGTCCTGTGGACGTTTGAGGCTTGCCCCGGGGTAATTCATTCACCTATGACAAAAAGAAGGTTCAATATTCTTCTTGATGTTCTTTTTGAACACAATCCGTACAGTCGAACATATGATAAGCCAATTCGCAGCAAATTACTGTTGAGTGATGGGGATGACTTACTTGTAACAGTTCCGGATAAAAATTGTATTCTTGGTGACAAGCTTACAGCTTTTGCTCCGCATACAACCGGAATTCCATTTGGCAAAGATAAAGAGCTTGAGATCATTAAGCAAATGTTTGATTGCTGGACGTTAAGCCGTGAAATGGATGATTTTCTGACAGTTGCCAATGTATATAATCATGTAGCAGTAATTGAATTGGGATACAGGGGAATGGATTATCCTATTCAAGAGGTATTACTTGATACTATTGACAGTTGTTTATGCATCATGGGGCGAAGAGCTATTCGTCCTGATGATTATCAGAATTTCATCTCAGGAATCACCTCGATTCAAGGCCATGTGTTTAACGGCAGGATTAACGGCGAGAATGCCGGCATGATGGCATGCGAAGTGATGTATCTGGCAGCGTGTATTCTGACGGAACAGACTGAATTTGAACGGGTTAATGATCCAGAAGATTATCGGCAGGTGCAGCCTGCAATGAAAGGTTTCAAAAAGATCGGATATATTCGGCATGTAGATCCATTTGCTTATTCTTATCTGGTGAAGTCATTTCAGCTGCTTCAGAAGGCTGGATACTATGTTGACAGCATCATGAAAGCATGAAAATGTGGATGCGAACGTGGGCTGCAAAAAGATAATTTACACTATATACAGCTTGAAATGATTCGAAAATAATTTGAAACCGGACATCAAAACCACAGCGGCAGGCTGTGGTTTTGAATCAGTTTCTGCGCAGGTACTGCGGCGGTACGCATTCGGTCAGCCAGATGCCGCTGCCGGACAGGAAGAAGTGATACCCATCCTCATGCATCTTCCCGCTTAAGACGGTGAAGATGACCGGCCTGCCATGCCGGCGGCCTACCTTATAAGCCGTATCGGTATCAGAGGAAAGATGGACATACAGCCTGTTCATGGAAACAAGCCCTTTTTCTTCAATGGACGCGATGTTCTGGACGCCCGTCCCATGGAACAGGATTTCCGGCGGCTGTCCTTCTTTCAGTTCAACATCCACCGGGATGCTGTGGCCGTGGTTGGCACGGATTTTTGTGTGGTCCTCATTGAAGCTGTAACGGTTCTTTTCATCTTCCCGGACAATCTGTTCCAGGATTTCCATATTCAGGGTATGTTTTCTGCTTATGCCTTCAATCAAGGCATCTACATCTGCCCAGCCGTGTTCGTCAAGGGTGATGCCGATGGTTTCAGGTTTATGGCGCAGGATCAGCGAGATGAATTTACTTGTGTTTCGCAATGACATGAACTTCCTTTCCATAAACATACGCCGCAATCAGGGCGGTCAAAGGGACAGCCAGGATGACGCCGATGCTGGCAGAAATGCCGCTGACAGCTTCCGTCGAAACATACGCACTGGCCAATAACTGGTGGGAATTCAGCGACAGGGAATACAGGTACAGGATGAGAACAAGGGAGGATCCTAAGAAAGCAAGAATCAGGGTGTTGGTCATTGTCCCGACCATGTCCCTGCCGACATTCATGCCTGAGACAAACAATGCCTTCACATTCATTTCTCTGTTGGCATCATGGATTTCGGCAATCGCGGAAGATAAGCTCATGGCCACATCCATCACCGCGCCTAAGGAACTGATGATCACGCCCGCGGAAAGCAGGCCGGCCAGCCCGATCGGGGTACCTGTCTGCCGTATCTGCAGCAGAGCATCCGCTGAGCTTAAGCGCAGGCCGCTGATGCGCAGGATCTTCTGCGCAAAGACGGCAAACAGCACGGCAAAGCCCATGCCGCACACTGTCCCGGTAAAGGCACAGAACGTCTTTTTCGAAAGTCCGGACAGGATGACAAAGCTGAAGGCAGCCACATAGGCACAGGCAATAAAGACAGCCGGCAGGGTCGGCGCCCCCTGCATCAGGGCCGGAAAGAGGATGCAGAAGATTGTCAGGATGGTCAATAACAGGCCGGCCAGGGATCTGGCTCCGGTCTTCCCGCCGACAAGGATGGTGACCAGGACAAACAGGCCGATGACAATCCAGAGCGGCTTTTCCCGGTTGTATTCAAAGACGGTTGCCGTATGCGAGCCGTCCGCATACGTGGAAATCACCATGGTGCAGGGATCCCCAGCCTGCAACGGGACCCCATACAGCGGTCCGACATAGTTGTAGAGCTGCAGACTTTCCCCGGCATACTGGCCGGTGGTCACTTCGGCAATGAGCATCTGTTCCCCCCGCCAGCCGCCGTCGCTGACCGGGTCTTTCTCGGTGCTGTCAGTCAGCACCATGGTCACAATGCCGTTTTCATATTCCGCATAATCGCCGCTTAAGGTGACCGGTTCTTTTTCCGCACGGTAATGCAGAAAACCGAAAACAAAAAGCAGGATCAGGACACCGGCTGCAAACAGGTCGGGAAGTTTCTTTTTCAAAAGCTTGGTCATAGGATACCTCTGTTTCTTCAGATAGTAACACAGAATACGAAGAAATGCATTGGGAAGATGCGCTTTTAATGGTATCATTAGTATTACAACAGACAGTGAGGTAAAACAATTTATGAAAAAGTATTTCGCCATTGATCTGGGCGGGACTGCCATCAAGTACGGCGTACTGGATGAAGACCTTCAGTTCAGCGTCCATGACAAAATCCAGGCCAATACGGCCACAAAAGAAGACACCTATGCTGACATCAAGAAGCTCTATGATGCCTATGGTGCCGGAACGGAAGGCGTATGCATCTCCATGCCCGGCATGATCGACAGAAAGAAAGGCTTTGCCCATACCGGCGGTGCTTACCGCTGGGTCAAGGAACTGCCTGTCGCCAATGAACTCAGCGAACTGTTAGGCTGCCCGGTTACAATATGCAACGACGCCAAGGCAGCTGCCCTGGCGGAAATCGGCTTTGGCCATATGCACCTTGTTGCCAACGGCTTCCTGATCATCCTGGGCACCGGCATCGGCGGCGCCATCATCGTCAACGGCAACCTGATCGACGGCACCCATTTCTCCAGCGGCGAGTTCTCCTTCATCCGCGGCGATGTCAAGGACAGGACCAACCGCAAGGACATCTTCGCCATGACCAACGGCGTCAGCGGCCTCAAGGCTGCCATCAAGGAAGTCACCGGCCTGGAAGACATTGACGGCCTGAAGGCTTTCAAGATGATCAAGGAAGAAGGCAATGAAGAAGTGCTGCAGGGCGTGAAGAACTTCTGTGCGGACCTGGCTCACCATATTTATAATCTGCAGGCGATCCTGGATGCGGAAAGAGTGCTGATCGGCGGCGGTATTTCCAATGAGCCGATGTTCATTGACCTGGTGAAAGAAGCGGTTGACGACGTATTTGACAAGGCCTGGGTTCCTGCCATCCCGAAGCCGGAAGTCATGGTCTGCAGATTCCAGGCAGATGCCAACCTGATCGGCGCTGTCTACAACTTCATCGAACTGCAGAGGCTCTATGACGAAAACAGCTTCATGAATGTTTAACCGGCTGTGAAGAAGCGAAGAATCTCCTTCGCTTTTTTTTTTCTATTATGAAATAGGAACGAACTGGACCTGATCATAGTAGGAAGAAATCCTGAATTGTGTATATGATTAACAGGTCAGGAACACCAGTGGTTTCTGGCCTTTCTGCTGTAGGCATACAGTCAGACTGGCCTGGGTAAAGTAAGGACGTTGCTTTTTTCAGACCCGGCATAGCCGCGAGTCAGTCACAGA
>JAFWCP010000201.1 GCA_017536845.1 Solobacterium sp.
ACATGTCATCCTCAAGGCCAGCCACCACGGCTCAAAGACCGGCTCCTGCGAGCGGTTCCTCAATGTCATGAAACCTGTTCTGACCATCATCTCCTGCGGCGCCTACAGCATCTACCACCATCCCTCACCGGAAACGCTGCAGCGGCTCAGGGAAAGGCACATCCCCTGGCTGACGACCAGGGAAGAAGGGAACATCTCGGTGCTCTGGCTGCCGGGCTTCAATTTGCTGATCACGGCATCCGGCAAACTTGCTATAATAGACCCATGAGTGTATATCTGTTTACGGGAAAAGACATGTACCGGCAGGAGGAACGTCTTGCCGGGTTATTGAAGGAAATGAAAATCAATCCGGAGATGGTCATCCGCTTCGACGCTTCCGACGCGAAATCGTTTCACATCGACAGCGCGATCCTCGAATGCGATACCTTCTCCTTATTTGACGATGCCGCCCAGAAGGCGGTCATCCTCAAAGACCCGTTCTTCCTCAATCCGGGTTATAAGGAAGACAAAAGCGACAAGGCTGCCAAGGAGAAGGACTACCGTTTAAGCATCCTGGATGCCTACCTGAAGCAGCCCAATCCCAATACCTTCCTGATCTTCTTCTGCCCTGGCTTTGACGCCGATACCCGCCGTAAGGAATATAAACTGATCACCGGCTATGATGGCATCACGATCCTGAAGTTTGACAGGATGAAGCCGTGGGAGTTTGAAAAGTATGCGGATAAAAAGCTGAAGGAAGCGGGGAAACAGCTGGAGTCTTCGGCAAGAAGGGAACTGCTGGCCCGGGTGGACAACGATACGCTCCTGCTGCACAACGCCCTTGTGAAGCTTGACCTTTACGGCGGCAGCCGTTTTTCCTACGAAGATATCCGTAACCTTGTCCCGCTGCAGCCGGATGTGAACATCTTCAAGATGTCGAAGATGTACCTTGAAGGGAATTTAAAAGGCGTTCTTGACGCAAAAAACGACATGGTCAGGGCCGGCTATGACAACATCGCCATGGCCGCCATGTTAGCAAGCCGGTTAAGGACCATGTATACGATGAAAAAGCTGTATGAGCGCGGGTACAGCGAAGCCATGATCGCGACCCGCCTGCATCAGAAGGACTATGCTGTAAAAAAGGGGCTGGAAAGCTGCTTCGGTCTTTCTTCCCGGCAGATCCTCGATGACCTTTGCGAACTGGCGGCGCTGGACCAGGGCATCAAGGCGGGTACCATCGACCCCAAGCAGGGCTTTGACAGCTTTCTTTTAAGAAACGGTAATCATTATGCAGAAAAACAGAGGATGCATTAAGCCAGCTATGTCTGCCCGGGAGTCTGAGCATGCCTGAGATTCTCGTTCACCCTTTCCCGCCGCTGTATGATGAAGAAAGCCGGGTATTGATCCTGGGATCCTTTCCCAGCGTCGTCTCCCGGAAGAAAGCCTTTTATTACGCCAATCCCGGCAACCGCTTCTGGCGGGTACTGGCCGCCGTTTTTGAAGAGGAGATCAAAGACCGCAGAACCTTCTGCCTTGAGCATCACATCGCCTTATGGGATGTGATTGCCTCGTGTTCGATTCACGGCAGCTCCGACGCCTCGATTGACAATGTCACCGTCAACGACATCGGCTCCCTGGTCGCGAAAACAAAGATCCGCCATATCTTTGCGACCGGGAAAAAAGCGGCCGGTCTGTATAGCCTTTACATTCATGAAGACATCCCGTTTACCGGCCTGCCTTCCACCTCCGGGGCCAATGCCTCATACCACCTGGAGGATCTTATCAACGCGTACCGGATCATCCGGACAAGTCTGGAGGAAGCATGAAACACATTGCTGAACTGCTGGCCCCGGCCGGCAACATGGAAGCGCTCAAGGCCGCCGTACAGGGCGGCTGCGACGCTGTCTATCTTGGCTTAAGCCAGTATTCCGCCCGTGCCTTCGCGGGCAATTTTACGCATGACGAATTCAGGGAAGCGATTGCCTACTGCCATCTGCGCAATGTGAAGATCTATGTCACGATCAACACCATGCTGTATGAAACGGAAATCGAAAATGTGAAGAAGGAACTTGATTTCCTGTATGAAAACGATGCCGACGCCATTCTTGTGCAGGACTTCGGTCTGTTCCATCTGATCCGGACATGCTATCCGGATCTTGACGTGCACTGTTCAACCCAGATGCATATCCACAATGAAGCCGGCGTCCGCCTGATGAAAGAGCAGGGGGCGGCAAGGGTTGTGCTGGCCCGGGAAACACCTCTGGAAATCGTGAAGCAGTGCTGTGATACGGGCATGGACATCGAAGTCTTCGTCTATGGCGCCATCTGTATTTCCTACTCCGGCCAGTGCCTGATGTCGGCATCACTGAAAAACCGCTCCGCCAACCGCGGTATGTGCGCCCAGCCCTGCCGTCTGCGCTACTACCCGAATGAAAAAGACCATTTCGCCGAGGGCGATTATGCTTTAAGCCCCAAGGACCTCAACGTCATTGACCGCCTTCCTGAACTGCTGGAAGCAGGCGTTTCATCGCTGAAGATTGAGGGCCGCATGAAGCGTCCTGAATACGTTTATCTGGTTACGAAAACCTTCCGCGAAGCCCTGGATGCCTATGCGGCAGGAAAGCCATATACGGTTTCAAGGCAGCGCCATGAAGAACTGCTGCTGATGTTCAACCGCGGCTTTTCAAAAGGCCATCTTTTCCATGCGGCGGACAAGGAGCGCAT
>JAFWCP010000202.1 GCA_017536845.1 Solobacterium sp.
CATGGTCAGTGAAGAAAAAAAGCCGCTGGTCATCGCCCAGCTGAAAAAGGAAATCGAAGCGGCGGAGGATCATCTGAATACCGGCTTTCTTTCCACCGGCATCTTATTGCCTGTGCTGTGTGATAACGGCTTCAAAGAGGAAGCCTTCAGGATACTGGAACAGACTTCATCACCATCCTGGCTGCATCCCGTCACGCTTGGAGCAACCACGATACCGGAAAACTGGAACGGGCTGGATGTTTTCAGGGACAGTTTCAATCATTACTCGCTTGGGGCAGTCTGTCAGTTCCTGTTTGAATACATCGTCGGGATCAGACCGGCAGAACCCGGATTCAGAGAAATGGAATTAAAGCCCGTCATCGGCGGCAGCCTGACATGGGCTGAGGGAACATATAAGACGCAGTTCGGAACGATCCTCTCCCGCTGGCAGCGCAATGGCGACAGCGCCAGCTATACATGTGAAGTTCCTTCCGGTACAGCAGCACACCTGACCCTGCCGGATGGCCAGGAATACACCCTTTCCGGCGGAGCGTACCATTTTCAGTTCAGCCTGAAAAAAACACCGCCGATGACAAAGGAGAGAAAAAATGAAAACAAAATTTAGGAAGATGATGAATATGATGGAAACGACGGATGTGGAGGTACGGGCATGAGTGTTCTTGCACTGGATATCGGCGGAACCTTCATCAAATGGGCGGCTGCCGAGGGCTATCAGCTGTGCGAAAAGGGAAAGGTACCCACACCGCGCAGCAGCCTCAGCGATTTTACAGCCTGCATGGATGAACTGTTTCATAACGGAACGTATGATGGCCTTGCCCTCAGCATGCCCGGCACGATTGACCCTGACACGGGTTTGATTGTGCAGGGAGGAGCCTTGCAGTACAACAACAATGTCAACATGATCGAGCTTCTGGAAAGCAGGTATCATGTCCCGGTAAGCATTGAAAATGACGCCAGATGCGCTGCTCTTGCGGAAGCGGAAAACGGTGCCCTGAAAGATGAAGAGTACGGCCTTGTGATCGTCGTGGGCACAGGGATCGGGGCCGCGCTGGTGCACAAAGGTGAAATTCTTCGCGGTTCACACAATTATGCGGGTGAACTTTCCATGGCCCTGTGCGGCAATGCCCGGGATTTCGGTTTCGATATTGTGTTCGGCAGTCAGTGCGGAATGGAAGGATTTACCCGGATGTTCAGAAACAGGCTGTCAGATCCGTCATTAACAGGAGAAAGCTTCATGGCGATGGTGGCATCCGGCCATGCGGAGGCTTTGGCTTTGTTTGAATCCTATTGCAGGACATTTGCGGGTGTCCTGTTTACCCTGCAGTTTGCCTGCGATCCCGGAAAAATCGTGATCGGCGGCGGTATCAGCGCAGATCCTCTGTTCATTGAGGGAATACAAAAACAGTTCGAACAGTTATTCGCACTTTTCCCCTTTCCGGTAAGGCATGCAGAAATTACAGCTTCCAGACAGGGGAACGATGCCAATCTCTGCGGGGCACTGGTAAATTATGATCGCCGCCACGGCAGAAACGGTTCCTGATGATGAAAGACTATCGCACAAAGACAGACGAATCTGCAGAGATATTCTGAACACCGGCAACGGCATCAATGCCGTGATTCCTGCGAATCGGTTCTTTCGCTGTCCCTTCTTCCGGTGTGAACTGTACCGGGGAGCAGGGACAGCTTTTTTCGGATTGCCTTCGATACAAATCCCAGTCCTAGAGATTTTCCCCTACTTATAATCAATAGTTAACATGCTTCTTTGGAGCCTTTTTAGATGCTTTCTTTTTACTGACCTTCGGCTTGGCTTCCCGCTCTTTCTGAGGCAGTGCTTCGTCAGGCACAGTCATTTCAAACTTCTTCGCTACCAGTACCTGATCTCCCACAAGAGGTGTAATCTGGGTCGGGCATGCCGGATGAGACAGGAATCGTATTGATCTCATGCGGTCGAATATGGCTGCGGTTGAATCAAAGGTATCAAACAGTTCCGGATCTTTCTTCCACATATTTCTTGCATAACAGATCAGCGTGTTGCCGACAAAGGTGATGAACTTCCTGCCTGTCTTTGATCCTTCTGTCCATACATCCTGTTTATCCTGATCCATCTGTTCCTTTTCGATTTCGAAACAGTTCTCCTGTTCCTGCCTTAACTCATATGTCTTCAATGTTTCTACAGGATCAAGATCCACCAGATACGTCAGCACTGCAAAGAATCCCACTGACCTCTTTGCCTTGCTTACCTTTTCATGCTTCTCTGTAAATCCTGTGACTACCAGACTCTGTTCATCTCTCTCAATCTTATGGTACTTGAACTTCTTTACCTCTTCGTCTGACATGGGTTTCTGCTGTCCGCCATAGTCAACCAGCTGATCCGCTTCCTCCTGAACATCCTTTTTCAGATTGAACTGCTTTTGTCCGATGAATTTGGGATTGAAATACAGGTTCACCGTGATTTCTCCGCTGTATTCATTTCCATCTGTATCAATAAATGTATAGTCTTCCTTGTGCTGCTTATAATAAAGCATTTCATCATAATCCATGTCCATATCGCATGGGATGCCGACATATTCAAACTCAGGAATGTATTTATTGATATACCTCGTCCCGATTTTTCCCATCGTTATGAATGGGAAACGGTTTTTTATGTGCCATTGCAGCAGGTCGTCACTGTCAAACCCTCTGTCTGTGACGGATATAAAAGAGTTTTTGAAACCGAGAGCCTTCATTTCATCCATGATCAGCTTCGGCGTGCGGATATCAACCATATTGCCGGGAAGTGAACGGTAATAAACAGGCTGATGTTCCTTCAGGGAATACGCAAGTACATCGACCGTACACGGCAGCTGTTTGTCATCCTTGTTATTTCCCCAGTCGATATCAGACAGTCTTTTGCCTCCGTAAGCAGAGTGTGTTGTTGTATCAATGCAGATCAGATCATCATCCGCCGCTTTATTCAGTCTCAGCCTGAGAAGGCTGCTTCTGTGTTTTTCGGTTATGCTCTGAGCGAATTCTGTAATATACCCGGATGTCAGTGGCCTGCTTTCCGGCGTCGGGGTTTTTGCGATACGCTGCCAGTCATGAATCCGGTTCCACGAAAACCTGGTCAGGTACATATGGTATGCAAGGGTAAGCGTATCTTCCACCTTTACCCGGTTGCCATCGAAGACTTTTGCAAGATCGGCAAGCAGTCCGGTCTTTTCAGCGATGGTGTTCATCAGCCATATGTCACCATACAGAGCCGAACTGTCAACGACGCCGATGATCTCAGCCGCTAGTGAGATCTGTTTATCCTTCAGTTTATTATATTCACTGATATCCCAGTCGGGAGTAAAGATAAACCGGCTTCTTTCCGCTTCTTCAAGGAGACAGAAACTTTTATTTGGGATGAACCTGTATTTGAAGTCATCATTTGCTTCCGTTTCTTCCAGTTTACCCCAGAAGATATCAGTGCTGATGATCTTATCCGAGGTTGTGCTGGGTATTCTCTTCTTCGTTGCGGCATAAAGATGGCCTCTGGATCTTCTTTCCACCATCTTGAAAGGG
>JAFWCP010000203.1 GCA_017536845.1 Solobacterium sp.
CATCGTCAAGGAAATGGATGTTGCCAAAGGGCTGTTTTATTATTACTTCAACTCGAAGGATGATGTCATTGATGCGATTTCGGAAAAGTACAACGAAGTCTTCCGCACGTCCCTGAAGCAGTCGATGGATGAACTGGATTTTCCGACCCGGCTTGACCGGTTTGTCGAGAATACGGTGGATGCCTTTAAACAGCTGAAAGACAAGCTCGAAGGCGCTGACGGCGCGGATCTTTCCGCCTTAAGCCTGCGCTCCATGGATGAAGCAAAGGAGCAGGCAGGCGATACCCTGAAAGATCTGCTGGAAGAAGGGAATGACCTTCATCATCTGCACGTTGAGAACACGGAGTATCTTGCGGACATGATCGTCGGCGGGATTACCAATCTTGTGGAAAAAGGCGAAGCAACGCCGGAAGAAATGAAAAAACTGATCATTGGCCTGATTGAAAAAACCGGAAAGGATTAACCATGGAAGAAAAGGATATCACTACAAAAGTACATGAAGCGGCAGACAGAGTCGCCAGAACCATCATGACAGGCTCCAAGAACGTAATGAGCAGACTGGATGCCGAAAAAGCAAAAGCCGAAATCCGCGCGGAAATCGGCCATAACGCAAGAGACCTCTCCAAGGCCTATGAAAAGCTCGGCCGCGCTTACTACAGCGCCCTGACTGCCGGCGAAGACCTTCAGAATGAAGAAGGCACCCTGGAACTGATCCGTTCCAAGGAAAAGATCATCGAACTGCTCAACGAGAAGCTCGACCAGATGGAAGCATGATAACAGGCGGCCGCGGCCGCCTGTTTCTGTTCATGTATTCTGTTTCCGTTTCTGCGCTTCGACATACGAATAGACGCAGCCGCAGTAATCCTGGGCGTACAGCCCGTATTCACGCACGATTTCATCCCGGCGGACCTGGCCGCCTTTTTTCTTGAAATCTGAAACGAAATAGGTCACCGACGGATACTCTTCTGCAATCCGCAGGCCGATTTCATTGAGCTTCCGGGAATCCTTCTGCCGTGAGATCGTCATGACTGTCGTAAAGAAGGGGAATCCGTTCTCTTCCGCATACCGGAATCCTTCCCGCATACGCTTTTCATAACAGAAAAAGCATCTTGTCCAGCCCTCCGGATCATCCTTCATCGGCGCCAGCTCGGCGGTATAGGAAATATTGTCATACGGCGGGACAATGACCTCAACGGCATCTCCGTATATCGTATGGGTAAGACGGATCAGCTCATCCCGGCGCCGTTCAAATTCGCTTTGAGGATAAATATTGGAGTTGTTGTAGTAGATCGTCACATCAAAGACGTCGCTCAGAAACTCCAGGGGAAAGCCGGCACAGGGCCCGCAGCAGGCATGCAGAAGCAGCTTTGGGCGCATCCCGGACCTGCGGATCTGTTCTTTGGCTTTCACAGACTCTCCGTAATAGTCCTTACGGTCTTTTTTCCGGTTCAGCAGGTACTGCCGGTAGGCTTCTTTATCCATGAATGAACATGCAGTCGCCGAAGGAGAAGAAACGATAGCGCTCGGCAACGGCGTGCCGGTAGGCAGCCATTGTCAGGTCATAGCCGGCAAAGGAGCAGATCATCATGATCAATGTCGACTTCGGCAGATGGAAGTTGGTGATCATGGCGTCGATGGTGTGCCATTCATAGCCGGGATAGATAAAGAGCTTGGTCGCCAGGGTGCAGGCTTCAAACCTGCCGAAGCGGTTCCAGACCGATTCCAGGGTCCTGACGCTGGTCGTGCCGGTGCCGATGATCCGTCTGCCTTCAGCCTTTGCCTGGTTGAGGGTGGCGGCGGTTTCTTCCGACATGAAGCAGATTTCTTCATGCATGTCATGGTCTTCCACATTCTCTGTATCCATCGGCCGGAAGGTGCCAAGCCCGACGTGCAGGGTGACATCGGCGATGATGACGCCTTTTTCCTTCAGCCTGGCCAGGATTTCATCGGTGAAATGCAGGCCGGCGGTAGGGGCTGCGGCGGAACCGTCGATCTTTGCATAGACGGTCTGGTAGCGCTCCGGATCAGCCAGCTTTTCCTTGATGTACGGCGGCAGGGGGACGTTGCCAAGCTCGGCAAGGATCTCATTGAAGATGCCGTCATACAGCATTTTCAGAAAGCGGATGCCCTTGTCGCCGGTGCTCAGGCACTGTGCCCTTGAACGCCCGTCCGCGAA
>JAFWCP010000204.1 GCA_017536845.1 Solobacterium sp.
GACATGAAATCTTCCTGCACTTCGCAGTTGCAGAAGGAAGCTGGAACCTTGACGGTACAGACGGCGACTACATGAACAAGGTGTACCTTGCCGTCCAGTCCAGAAGGCACTATGTCGTCATCCAGGACAACGTCTATGCCATGGGCTTTGGCAGAGGTGCTGTCATTGCCCAGCAGGCCGTCATGAAGATGAGCAGTGAATGGTCAGGATTGGCCACCTTCGGAGACCTTGGTAAAGAGGCCATGATCAATGCCGACGCCACCATCGGTGCCCAGAATACCGGCAAGACCGAACTGACCGTCTCAACCGCCAAGCTGCCGGTTCCGGTATGGATGGGCTGGTCAAAGACCAATGCTGACGAAGAAAACGTGAAAGCCTACTGGCTGAAGCAGAACGACAGCAGCGATGAATCCTTCGCCAACATGTGGGCCACGGAAATCCATTTCCCTTCCACTGTAAACAGAAAAGGCTCGATCAATGAAGAAAAGACAGCCCAGGTCAGAATCAGCGAAGGATATACCATGTCAGAAGAACTGCTGGAAGCTGTCTGGACCTTCCTGGCCGCAAACTGCCGCCACAGAGGCTTTGGTGCCAAACACCTGCGCAGCCGCATCTCTCCGGAAGATTACGGCATGGTATGCCGAACCCTGGAACATCAGGGCTTTACCAGGCTGTGGTATGAATACGTACCCGCATCCGCAAAGAATTCTGATGAGCCTGTCCCCCTGGTTGTGAACATGCACGGCAGAGGCGGCAGTGCGGAAACCTTCGTTGACCTTTCCGGCATGAGCAGGACGGCGGAAGAAAGAAACTTCATCGTCATCTTCCCGGAAGCAGGGGTTTATAAGCAAAGACCGGATGGCCTGGCCAACATCCTGCTCTGGAACGGATTTTACAAGGATATGGAATTCGATGATGCCGGCTTTATCCTCAAGGCGATTGAAGATGTGAAGAAAAGGTATCACATCGATACAACAAGGATCTATGCCTGCGGCCAGTCTTCGGGCGGCATGATGACTTCCTCCCTTGCCTTAAAGGCACCGGAAGTGTTTGCGGCCGTATCACCCTGGAGCGCCATTGTCGATCCTGAACATGAACTGGTACTGCCGGAAAGGATTGAACCCAAGGTGCCGTATCTGTTCCTGTTCGGGGAAAATGACTGGCTGTGCGTCAACCGGAAAGAAGGGAAGCTGGAATACCATGTTGACAAGGACATTGCCGCCTTCCTTGAAAACCTGATGGATCTCTATGGCCTGGACCATACGCCCTGTACCTATACATGCGGAGAGGTCAGCTACTATGTGTACTTTGACCGGGATCATGTCCCCATGCTTACAGTGGGCACGGTAAAGGAAATGTCCCATGCCAACTATCCGAGGGAATCCTGGATCGCCTACGATGAATTCATGTGCCGCTTCTCGAAAACAGCAGACGGAAGCCTGCTGTATATGGGAAGAAAAGTCAGATAGACAACAGACTCCTGTCCGAATCAGACAGGAGTTTTTCCGGCTTTCTGACAAGGAAAATCTGCCGGAAGGAAGAAAAATCCTGAAGGCTGGTTTATGTTTGAACCAAATCTGAAGGCGTGAATTCTACTGTTAATACGGCGGTTTGCATACGTTTGAATAACTGTGCATAAATGTCCGGAATATTGCGTAAATTCAGAAATCATCGGATTGATTTATCAGCATTGAAAGCTTACCATATAAATTACCCTGTTCAGGATGCGGTGCATGGCAGCCTGGGCAAATAAAGTTTATGGAAGGTGGAGTTATGAAATTCAGGAAAATGTTCTGCAACGCGCTGATGGCAGGTATGCTGGCAGCGTCTTTCGGTTCCGTGTCTGTCTTTGCGGAAGACACGGAAGTCCAGATCACAGCAGACACCGACAAGGAATCGTACACCGGTACGGAACCGATCACGGAAACCGTTACCATTGAAAACGGTTCGGAAGCGGTGCTGCAGGAAATCAGAGTCTACGGCGACATTCCCGAAGGCTATGATGTCGAAATCGCTGACGGCACAGTCGATGAAGGCATCTGGCTCAAAGATGCGGGCAATGCGGAAGCCGGCCAGACAAAGAGTGTTGAAGTAAGGTTTACAAAGAAGGATACGGAACCGGTTGCTTCGGAAGAGCCGACAGCCTCACCCGAACCTTCCCCTACGCCGACACCGAAACCGACGGAAACACCGAAACCGGGTCCCGGCGGGAAGACAGCGAATACATCCGATACAAACAACACAGCCCTCTGGCTGGGCATGCTTGGCCTCAGCATTGCCATGATCGGCTTCGTATTCTACGCAAGAAAGGGCAGAAAGACTGCCATGTTCCTGCTGGCCCTTGCCCTTGGCGCATCGACTCTGTCTGTTACCCCTGCCAAGGCAGAAGGCGAACCCCTGGATCTGAGCGATTACAGCCTCGTCTGGGAAGAGAACTTCGACGGTGCTGAGCTCAACCGCAATGACTGGAACGTTGAACTGCATGTTCCGGGCTGGGTCAATGCTGAGCTGCAGGCTTATGTCGATTCCGAAGAGAACATTTATCTCGAAGACGGCCATCTTGTCCTCAAGCCGGTCAAGAACGGTGATGAGTACACATCCGGCCGTGTGAATACAATGGGCAAGCACGACTTCAAGTACGGCGTATTTGAAGCCCGTGCAAAGGTTCCTGCCGGAAAGGGCTATCTGCCTGCTTTCTGGATGATGCCGACAGTGGAAAGCCGCTATGGCCAGTGGCCGCGCTGCGGTGAAATCGACATCATGGAAGTCATGGGTCAGGAAACCAACCTCGCGTATGGCACCATCCATTACGGCAACCCGCATGCACAGAACCAGGGTACCTATGTCACAGATGGCGACTATTCCGAAGAATACCATACATATGCAGTTGAATGGCTGCCCGGCAAGATTGCCTGGTATATTGACGGCGTGAAGTACTATGAAACAAGTGACTGGTATTCCACAACCGAAGGCAAGGGCACAGTCACCTATCCGGCACCGTTCGACCAGCCGTTCTACATCATCCTCAACCTGGCCATCGGCGGCAGCTGGGTCGGCTATCCGGATGAGACAACAACCTATGAAGATCAGGAATTCGACATTGATTATGTCAAGGTATACCAGAAGGATTCCTATGATGAAAATGTAACCCGTCCTGAAAAGGAACCGGTTGTCATGCGTGAAAGCGATGCAACAGGCAACTACCTGGTCAACGGCAGCTTTGCGGAAATGGATCCTTGGGAGCTCACACTTGCCCAGGGCGGTGAAGCGACAAGCGAAATCAAGGACGGTGAAATCACCATCACAACAGCCAATGCCGGTTCGCAGGACTACGCTGTACAGCTGCGTCAGAGAAATGTCCCGATTGAAAAGGGCATCACCTACATCGCCAGCTTCGATGCTTACGCGGATACTGAAAGAAGCGGCCTGGTTGCAGTAGAAGGCGGCGACGACAGCAGCTGGACACGTTACCTGAACGATACCAAGTTCACAGCCGGTCCGGAAAAGAAGCACTATGAATTTGAATTCACCATGGAAGAAGACAGCGATGCCACCAGCGTATTCGAATTCAACCTCGGCAACACCGATCCGGCAAGCCCGATCCACATCTCGAATGTCCGTCTGGAAAAGAAGAGAGTGGTCCGCGAGTTCAGCAAGACCATCACTGTTGACGGTGAGGAAGTCACCCTGCACTCAGCAGTTGTCTATGTGGTCGCAGCTCCGGAAGCGGAAGAAGGCAAGGGCGTTCTCTCTGACGGCAACTACATCTACAACGGCGAATTCCAGGAAGGTCCGGATCGTAAGGACTACTGGGAATCCAACGGTGAAGTCACTGTTACACCGCTCGAAGACGGCAGACGTCTGAAGGTCGTCGTCGAAGGCGATACTGCGGTTGAAGTATTCCAGAAGGATGTTGCTCTGCCGCATAACGGCAGGTTCGACCTCAGCTTTGACGCACAGGGCGATATTGACTCCGCTATCGGCGTCAAGATTGCCGATACAGCTTATATGTTCGAACTCGACGGCACACCGCAGACCTTCTCGAACCTGAAGATCGAAACAAAGGATGCCGACTTCGACAACACGCTGACATTCCTGTTCGTCAAGGGCACATACTACATCGACAATGTCCGTCTGATTGAAGACGCACTGATCAAGAACGGCAGCTTCAATGCCGGACTGGCCGGCTTTGAGCCGTACCTCTACACACCGACCAACGCAACCTACATCATCGACTCGCAGCTCGAAGACAATGCCTTTGACATCACGATCGATGATACCGGTGACCAGGACTGGCACATCCAGCTCAAGCAGACCGGCATCCCGCTGGCTGAGAACAGCTGCTACAAGCTGACATTGAAGATGAAGTCCAGCCTTGACCGTAAGATCATGGTCGCCCTGCAGCGTGACGGCAACCGTGAAGAGACAAAGGATGACTGGACACCGTACCTGCAGAAGGTTGTTGATGTTGTCGGCGATTACACCAACTATGAGTTCTACTTCAAGATGAACCCGGGCACCGAGCCCAAGACCGATCCGAACACCTGCTTCAGCATCTCCATGGGTGCAGTTGACGGCGTGCAGATCACCCAGCAGCACAGAATCTTCATCGATGACATCGAACTCGTTGAAATCGATGAAAGCGAAATGCCGCAGGAAGAGATCCCGGCCATTGAAATCGGCACAAACTTCCTGGCCAACGGCGATTTCGAAAACGGTGAAGAAGGCTGGACAGGCTTCGGCGATGCGATTTCCCCGGCCGTTGGCAAGACATCCGTCGTTGACGGCAAGGCAGTTGCCGAGATTGAGGATTACGGCAGTGAAGACTGGAATGTCCAGCTGAAGCACTTCGGCCTCACGCTCGAAAAGGGTGCTTCCTACAAACTGACATTCAAGGGCAGCTCCACAGCAGCGCGAGACATCACTGTCAACCTGATGAGCAGCACCTATGAGTGGTATGGCGGCAGCGGCTTTACGCTGGATCCTGAGGAGAAGGAATTCACCCTCGAATTCACGATGAACAACGACACCAATGTCGATGCCGGCCTCTTCATCTCGATGGGCAAGACCGAAAACCCGGCAGCTTCCAC
>JAFWCP010000205.1 GCA_017536845.1 Solobacterium sp.
CTCGCCATTAACAACAACGGCAATACCAACCACGGCGGCTTAAAGGGATTTGACCGGATCAACTGCAAAGGCTCAGAAGATGCCGACAGCGTCATCTTTGAAGGCTTTTCCAGAGACGGCGACGAGAACTATCCCGGCAACCTGCGTTTTACCGTCACCTACACACTGGAAGAACACAGCGTCCTGATGACCATCTGTGCCGAAAGCGACGCCGATACGCTGTTCGCACCGACCTCACACGCCTATTTCAACCTCGATGGCAGTGAAGACGCAATGCACCATGAAGTGCAGATCCATGCCGGCCGTTATGCCCATTGCGATGCCGCCGGCCTTGCCCTGCCGGTCTTTGAAGACGTTGCCGGAACACCGTTTGACTTCCGCCGGTTCAAGGAAGCCGGCAAGGACATCAATGCTGAAAACGAACAGCTGAAGTTCGGCAAAGGATATGACCATTACTATCTGATCGAAAGCCGCGGCATGCGTCCGTTTGCCTCTTTGAAAACAGAGAAGCTGCGTCTTGACCTTTCCTCCGACATGCCGGGCATGCATTTCTATACCGCCAACTGGCAGGATGGCCACATCGGCAAAAACGGCGTCTGCCATAAGGAAAGAAGCTCGATTGCGCTGGAGCCTTCCTACATGCCCAATGCCTGGAACTATGCCGAAGTCAGCGAGAAACCGTTGTTGAAAGCCGGTACGGAAGCGGTGTACCACATCCGCTGGACCGTTACGGAAAGCGGGGAGAGATGATGGAAGGAACAGGCAGAATCAGAAAGGCTGAGGAAAAGGACATCGATGCCATCCTGCGCATTCTCTCGCAGGTGCTGGAAGTACATGCAGCCCTCAGGCCGGATTATTTCATCAGCGGTACGACGAAATATACCGCGGACGAACTCAGAGAAATCATTTCTGACAGTGAAAAACCCGTCTTTGTGTATGTGAACCAGGATGACGAGGTTCTCGGTTATCTCTTCGCCGTCCTTGAACATTACCGCAGCCATGTCAATATTATTCCCCATGATACCCTTTACATTGACGACCTCTGCGTGGAGGAAAGGGCAAGAGGGAAGGGCATTGCCAGAGCACTGTGCACCCATGCCGAACAGTATGCCAGGGAGCAGGGCTGCTATAATGTCACCCTGAATGTCTGGACCGGCAATAATGCCAGGACCTTCTATGACAAAGCCGGCTATGGCGTCATGAAGACAATGATGGAAAAGATCTTATAACCAAAAAAGGTACGGCTGATCAGCTGTACCTTTCAAAATGTGTATCTTACGGACGGCGTTCGTCGCAGAAATAGACGATGGACAGGAAGCCCGGCCCGATGTGCGAACCGATCGTCGGCCCTAATTCCTGCAGACGGATGGTTGCATTGGGAAAGTTTTCCTTAACGGTTTCGAACCACTTTCTTCCTTCCTCCAGGCAGTCGCAATGGGAAAGGGTGATCTCCCGGTCATAGGACTCATCAATATCACGCTTTACCGATGCCAGCAGCTGGGCAAGCGCCTTTTTCTTGCCTCTGACTTTTTCATAGGCAACAAGCGAACCGTCATCAGGCAGATAGATCAGCGGCTTGATGGAAAGCAGGGAACCGACAATGGAAGAAGCGTTGGACAGGCGGCCGCCCTTGCGCAGCCACTGCAGGTCATCCACCAGGAAACGGTGGACGATCTTCAGCTGGTTTTCTTTTGCCCAGGCAAGCACCTCCTCAAAGGAATGGCCGTCTTCCCGCATATATGCCATCTTGCGCACCAGCAGGCCAAGGCCCGTCGTGATGCAGCGGGTATCCATCACTTCCAGAACAGCGTCCGGGTAGTCCTCACGGATCTGTCCAGCGGCTATGGTCGAGTTGTAATAAGAGCCGGAAATGGCCTTGTCCATATCGGCGAAGATCACCGGCTTGCCGGTTTCCACCAGACCCTTGAAGAATTCATAGTACTGATAAGACGTAATCTGGGAAGTATTCGGCATCACGCCTTCACGCATCTTCCGGTAAATAAGATGGCGCAGATCGGAATGGCAGGTATCCGCAAAAACCTCACCTTCAATTTCAAATGTATACGGAATGAAGGGGATATCATGGCTCTCCAGCCATTCGTTTCTGAGATCGGCAGTCGATGCCGTGGCAATGATGAAATCCGACATATTGGTTCCTCCTGATGTGACGTTGCCCATTCATTTTA
>JAFWCP010000206.1 GCA_017536845.1 Solobacterium sp.
CAGCATTTCGGTCACCGTGATGTTTGAGGCAAGGGAAGTATCCTTGGTCATGCTGATGAGGCTGTTCATCAGGGCCGGGAAGGCTGTCCTTAACGCCTGGGGCAGAACGATGTGCACCATCACCTGCAGATAGCTCAGCCCGCAGCAGTAGCCGGCTTCCAGCTGGCCTTTGTCAATGGATTCCAGGGCCCCGCGCATGGTCTCGGAACAGTAAGCGCCTTCGTTGATGGAAAAGACGAATACTGCCGCCGCCAGGGCATTGACCCGGAAACCGATGGAAGGCAGGCCATAGAAAACAATCAGCAGCTGCAGCAGCAGCGGCGTACCGCGGATGATCCAGACATAAAACCGGACCAGCTGGGACAGCACGGGAATCTTCGCATAACGGATCATCGCCGTGATGATCGCGATCACCAGCGCAAAGATAAAAGACACCAGTGCCAGGGGCAGCGACACGGTCAGGCCCTGTATGAAAATCGGCCAGAAATTCTGCATCATGACATCAAGCATGCAAATTCTCCTTTCCCCGTTAAAGTTTATCGTACTTCTCAAGATACCGCAATTCATATGCCCATCGTAAAAAAAGGATTTGCTCCGCAGTACGGAGAAAATCTGTTTTACGGATCAGAAGCCAAGGCTGTCATTGACAAGGATCACGTGGATCCGGTCCTTATGCCGCGAATACCTGGTAATCAGGAACTGGCAGCAGATGGTGTCGGGCGACTTGCAGTTCATGCAAGTGCCTGTTTTCGCGCACGGCGTGGAAAGGCCGAAACGCTGGGCGTTGATCGGCGCTGCCACATTGCGGGCCCGCTTCATGGCACCGTCAACGTCGTCGCAGATCTTGTTCATGCCGACGATCAGCACAACCTTCTTCGGCCCCTGGGCAAGGGCGGAAACCCGGTTGGAATTGCCGTCGATGTTGACCATGATGCCATCCTGGGTCATCGCGTTGGCCGAGGCAAGGTAAACATCCGCGTCATACGCCATTAACATCGCAGCCCGCTTGTCTGCCATTTCATCACGGTCGATAAAGCTGTAATTGCCTTCTTTCAAGGCTTTGACCAGGCCGATTTCATGCACGCTCATGCCGCCGCCCATGGTGACGGTGCTGCCCTCGGGAATCAGGCTCAGGGCAATGGCCAGCGCTTCGCCGGCATCCTTGGCATAATAACCGGTCATGTTGCGGGAAGCCAGACCCTTGATGACGGTCTGGGCCAGCAGCTCATTTCTCTTTGTGATATTTTCGTTCATCTTCTTCACTCCTTGTCGATGATCTGTTTCTGCCTCAGGACTTCCGGAATCCGGTAGGCATCACAGCCATCATTCTCTTTCTTTAACATCATACCATTCTTTGCCGCCATATCCGCAATCAATGCTTCGTTTTCTGCATGGTCCTTGCCGCTCAGGTACAGGCCGATATAGACAGCCGGCAGCGTGTCCAGATAGGCAAGGATATCCGCAAATGCCGCTTCCGCATGACGTTCGTCAATCTCCAGCTCGGAAAGCAGGTAGACCGCCGCATTGGCCAGGCCGTTGTCCTTTAAGAAGGCAAACATTTCCGCCGTCTTCTCTTCGTCATAGGGTGACGTCTCCAGGCCGGCCTGGGCTGCCGCCGAGTGCGAAGCCAGGCGCAGGATGGAAGAAAGGATCAGGGTGGAGGCATCCGTCTGCTCCGGTTCCTTCAGGCAGGACGCGAACATCTTCCTGTACAGGAAAGCGCCGGCGTCCACGTCAAACTGGCTTTCCGCATCCAGGCCGTCATAGACGACTTCCGGCCATTTCACAAACAGCCCAAGGGTAAAGACAAAGCCCTTCAGCCGGCCGGTAAACTGCTCCGAGACGATTTCCGCCGCATAGCGGCTCATCAGGACATTCTCATCGATCGGCATTTCCAGAAGCTCTTCTTCCGTCATGACAAAACCAAGGTTCTCCGTCACATACGGGACAAAGGCTTCCTTTATGGTTACCTTGCCTGCTTCTCTTTGCCGCATCGGGATCTTCGCCAGCAGGTCAAGGATCTGCTCTTCACTGTATTCTCCCTCTGCCAGATCATCAAAAACAGCTTCCAGCAGTTCCTGTTTTTCTTCAAATGTCATATCAGCCATAAATCCCCTCCTGATACTGCTGAACTATTATAAAACGATCCGCCGAAGCCATACAATACAGGGACGGCACTGCCGTCCCCGTCTTCTTTCCTCAGATCTTCAAAGCTGCTGTATAGGCACCCCAGATGGCGCTCATCAGGTTGCCCGGATGGTCCGCGTCACCCAGCAGGATGACGTTATCACCCTTGATTTCATTGTAAAGCGTCTGATCAGACGTATAGCCGACCGAAACAACAACCGTATCGGCAGGAATCTTCTTCACCGTCCTGTGTACGCCCGGCAGGCTCATGACAAGGGCACGGTTATTGCAGTTGGGAACGTTGGTTGTCACGGTTTCCACCATTGCTTCCCCGTTTTCATAGGCCAGCACGTTGGAAGATTTCAGGATGTCCACCTTGTAGTATTCCATCAGGTCCAGCAGGCAGTTGTAGTTGGCAGCCGAGAGCCCTTCCACATTCAGGATCGTCGGCATGGTTTCCACGACTGTTACTTTCCTGTTCCTGCGGGCCAGGTCATATGCCAGCTCGCAGCCGGTCAGGCCGCCGCCGACAATGAGGACGTTCTGATCCTTGATGTCCTGGTTCAGCAGCGCATCCACCGCATACCTGACATTGGGCGAATCAAAGCCCGGGATATCCAGTTTCCTTTCCTTTGCGCCGGTTGCCGCAAAGATGACATCATACTGATCCTTGTCGTCTTTTGTGAATTCCGTGTTCAGCTTCACATTTACGCCGGCGTCATGTACCTGTTTCTGATACCAGGCAAGCAGCCTTCTGTCATCATCCTTGAAGTCAAAGGCCGCCGCCGCAACAAAGACACCGCCCAGCCTGTCGGTCTTTTCATACAGGTCAACCGTATGCCCGCGTAATGCGGCAACCCGGGCTGCTTCCATGCCGGCGATGCCGCCGCCGACAACGGCAACCTTCTTCACCGTTTCAGCCTTCGTGATGTTGTAATGGTTCTCCATGCCGCAGCGGGGGTTCAGTGCGCAGCTGATATCCTTGGTCGCCAGCCTGGCATAGTCGATCTGGAAGATTCTTGCCAGACAGCCGAAATGGCAGGCAATGCAGGGACGGATGTCATCTTCTTTCCCTTCCCTGAACTTGTTGGCAAGGTCCGGGTCCGCCAGCAGCGGCCGGCCCATTCCCATCATGTCGATTCGACCGTCGGCGATTGCTTCATCCGCCAGGGCCGGATCATCAAAACGGCCGCCGCAGATGACCGGGATACTGACTGCCTTGCGGATTTCCGCAACATCATTGAGGTTCAGTGCCTTGGGCATATAGACCGGCGGATGCGGCCAGTACCAGGCGTCATAGGTGCCGTTGTCACAGTCAAGCATGTCATAGCCTGCTTCTTCCAGCATCCTGGCAACCTTCCTGCTTTCTTCGATGTCACGGCCGAATTCTTCAAACTTCTCACCCGGGACGGCGCCTCGGTTGAAAGCCTTGGTATAGCTCTTGACGGAATAACGGACAGAGACCGGGAAGTCTTCCCCGCATGCTTTCTTGATTGCCTTGACGATTTCACACGGGAAGCGCAGACGGTTTTCCAGCGACCCGCCGTATTCATCGGTCCGGTGGTTGTAATTGGCAATGGTGAACTGGTCAAGCAGGTAGCCTTCATGCACGGCGTGGATTTCCACACCGTCAATGCCGGCATCCTTGGCCGCCTTGGCACCGATGGCAAACCAGCGGATATAGTCCTCGATTTCCTGTTTTGTCATTTCCCGGTTGTTCTTCGTCGGGTCCCAGACATTCGGCAGAGCGGAAGGAGCCGGGTCGGCGGGATTGGTGGAAGAGCGGCCGGAAAGGGCGGAGATCATGATGAACACCTTAGAGCCGTACTTATGGACACCGTCCGCAAGATACTTCTGGTTCTGCACGTATGTTTCAATGTTGTTCATGATGGAAGGCAGATGGCCTCCCGGCGGTAAAGGTACAAGGCCGGTGATGATCAGGCCGGTGCCGCCTTTGGCACGCTCGATGTAGTAGTCCGCACCGTCCTTGGTGTAGCTTCCGTCCGCATTCATAAGACGGGGCGAGAAAACGCCCATCGGCAGAAGCGCGATTCTGTTGGGAATCTCGACAGAGCCGATTTTCACAGGCGAAAATAAATGATTGTACTTAGACATGATTTGTCCTCCTTGTTTCGGATTTCACCGAATCCATTCTGTGAAATGATTGTAGTGCGGATTTCCGAAACCGTCAACACCTCAAAAGAAAAACATCGAAAACGCGTTTCGATGTCAGATGCCATAGTGTTCCAGGATCATGTTGACCTGCTTCAGGGTTTCCTCAACCAGGTCAAAGCCGCCGTCCAGACAGCACCAGTCATAGACACAGCCTCTTGATGTCCTGAGGATGTATGTTGCCGCTTCCTGCTGCCTGTCTGCCGTCAGCCCCGCCTCGGCAAGATTCTGCAGCAGTTTTTTCCATAAATATCTGCCGTTCCAGTAGCGGTAGACATTCTGGCCGTCAATCTGGGTGCGGAAGGTGATGCGGATGATGGCCGGGCCCCGGTCAACGCACGTCTGCATCTGGAAGCCGATCAGGGCATGGATGCCGGCCCTGTAACCGTGGATGTCCTGCTTTTCGTAATATGCCTTGAGGTCTTCGTCAAAATAGTAATAGCCGTAATCCAGGATTTCTTCCTTGGATTTGTAATGATGGTACAGCCCGCCGATGGAAATGCCGGCCTTTTCGGCAATGTCCTGCACCTTGACATTGTGGAAGCCTTTTTCCTCAAACAGTTCAAAGGCACATTCATAGATCCGTTTCTTTGTGGCTTCCCGCTGGATGTCCCGCTGGTTCATGCTTCTTCCTCCAGTATCCTGTCAACCGCCTTCTTCATCCGTTTCATGGCGGCATCCACCCGCTCCATATCCCTGTCGTCAAGGTCAGCTTCCAGCATGCCGCCAAGATGCTGGCGGGAAAGGACAACATAGGAGAATGCCTGTTTCAGATCTTCCATGTCCGCATATACCTGGGCCAGGGAAGCGTCCAGTTCCAGACAGGCCGGCAGGTCGTGTTTCTGAAAGCTATAACGCAGGGCGCCAAGATAGTATTCAGCAGCTTCCTGCAGACGGCTGAGCTGATAGGAGAGATCCCCCATCGTGACTAAAAGGCTGCATCGGATGTCTGGATCATCTTCCTCATCCAGCAGGGAAAATGCTTCCTGCAGGATGGGCAGTGCTTCTTCCGTCTGGTTGTGCGCAGCCGCCCGTTTTCCCTTCAGGATCAGGGTGCTGCACAGCCCATTGCGGTCATTGTTATTGCGACAGAGCTGTTCAGCTTCTTCCACCCAGGCATCTGCTTCCTTCTGTTCGGGATGCTTTTCCGCTTTGTTCAGAAGCAGTTCAGCCAGCACTTTCACATTGCCTGTTTTCCGGCATGTGGCTTCGGCTACGCGGTAATACCTGGCGGTATGTTCCGGGTCCATGCCCAAAGCGGCGGAAAGGTCACCAAGGGCAGCCGCAATGGTGCCGGCTTCCTGGCTGTCCTCTGAGCAGATGTCATACGCCTTATGCAGAAGGATCAGCGCTTCTTTATATTCCTTTTCCTTCAGATGGTCCTTTGCGGTCTGGACCATCTGGGCAACGGTTCCTTCCTTGTTCATACTTCCTTCAGCTCCGGATATACTTCTTTTTCAAACAGTTCCAGCAGACGATGGGGATCAGGGTCATCCATGGTCACTGCCAGTACGGCATGCTTCTTCGGCATGATGACCGAGAACTGGCCGTATTTGCCATCCGCAAGATAGACGCCGTCATCGCGCAGCCAGAAGCCATAGCCATAGTGCGATCCCGGTACAAATTCCTTCTGTACCAGTGATACCCAGTCACTGCTGATCAGGTTTTCACCCCTGTTCAGAAACACGATGCCGAAACGCAGCAGTTCTTCGGCTGTGACCATCATCCCGCCGGCCCCGAAATCCCGTTTCAGAGGGTCTTTTTCCATGGTCGGATACAGGAAGCCGAGCGGTGCAAGCAGGGTTTCATACAGGAAGTCAGACAGCAACATCCCGGCACGTCTTGCGACAAGGATACCGATCAGGTACGGCCCGGCATTGGTGTACTGGAACACCGTGCCCGGGGCATGGACAGGCTGCTGCCGTAAGACAAACCTGACCCAGTCTTTCTCCTGCATGCGGGGTCTGGAAGCACCCATCAGAAGCGGTTTTTCCTGGCCAAGTGACATGGAAAGCAGATGCTTCAGCTGCAGGGCTTCCAGTTCTTTGGAAACATCAATCGGCAGTTCTTCTCTGAAGCAGTCGAAAACGTATTCATCAAGGGAAACAAGGCCTTTGTCCCGGGCGATGCCGAACGCCGCCGACGTAAAGCTTTTTGTGGCGGAATAGCCATTGCGGTAACAGCCCTCATCCCGGTGCTCTTCATAGATCACTTTACCCTCCTGCCAGAGAAGCAGGTTTTTCACATTCAGATGCTGAATGCCGGTGATAAATCTCTCGTTCATACATCGCCTCCTGTTTCCTTAAGTGTAACACAGATGCATTCCCGATGGTCAGGTTCCTTGCCGGAAAGA
>JAFWCP010000207.1 GCA_017536845.1 Solobacterium sp.
CCCCCAGGAACATCCCCGGCGGGCCGGCAAAGGCCCCGCCCATAATGATGGCAAACATGACCCAGAGCGTCGGAAGGCCAAGCGAATCACCCAGGATATACGGTCCCAGCAGGTTGCCGTCAAACTGCTGCAGGACAAGGATGAAAATGACGAACACCAGGCTCTGGATCGGGCTGATCATCAGCAGGATGATGCCGCACGGAATGGCACCGAGGAACGGGCCGAAGACGGGAATCATGTTGGTGACACCGATCACCACTGCAATTAAGGGACTGTAAGGCATCTGCAGGATCAGGCAGCCGATATAGCAGATTACCCCGATGATCAGGGAGTCCAGCGCCTTGCCGAACAGGAAGGAATGGAACATCGTTGCGTTAAGACGGAAAAAGTAAACCAGTGAATCGGCAATCCGCTTGTCGAAAATACCGTAATTGAGTTTCAGCGCCTGCATGATGAAGCGGTCCTGGTCGAGCAGGAAGTACATGCATATGATGATGCCGATCAGGAAATTGAGGATGCCGCGGCCGAACTGGATGGAAAAGCCGAGGACCTTTCCCAGGCCGCCTTCTGCCCCGATCAGCCAGTTGGTGACGATGGCAACCATATTGTCAAGCATGGTATTGATATTCTGGATCAGGTTGGCATCGTTGATTTCCAGATGTCCAAGGAATGACTGGATCGTCTGGACATAGGTGCCCAGGGAACTGACAAGGGTGCGGATCGAACTGATCAGCTGCGGCATCAGGATCATCAGGATGATTGCCAGCAGCAGGATGAAGACCATGATTGAAATGATCACCGCAACAAGCCGTTTGCGCTTTTTCGGCCAGTTCAGCCGTTCGAAAAGCTTGTCTTCAATCAGGTTGCGCAGAGGTGCCAAAACAAAGCTCAGAAAGATGCCGATCAGGAACGGTGCTGCCGCACTGAAAAAATCCGCGAAGAAAGCGAAGATCGGCCCAAGATTGTTCATAATCATGTAAAAACTGACAATAATGATGCCGGAGATGCTCAGCGCGGTGATCTGGTCTGCTACATGTTCCTTAAGATTCCTGAAGTTCATGACCACCTCTTGACGCTATTATTATATACCATATTCCTGTCCTTCATGGATGGAAACGTCGAAAATCATATACCGGTATGCAATGTCGTTGACAGATTGAAACCGGTATGGTTTAATACAGCCGTCTTTTATCAAGAGTGAGGTCAGAGGGTCAGCTCGCAGCCTCACACCAACCTGCATTTAAAAAAGAAATGTAAGGTGGTAACGCTGACATCGATAAAGAAAGAGATATCAGTACTCTTTCTGAACTTGATCAAAGAAGGCAAAGGAGGAGTTTTTATTATGTCTAGAATGTTTTTCACATCTGAGTCCGTTACCAGCGGACATCCCGACAAAGTCTGCGATATGATCGCGGATTCCATCCTGGATGCGGCCCTCGCCCAGGATCCCGAAAGCCACATGGCGGTGGAAGCCACCATCAAGGATGATCTGATCCTTATTTACGGCGAAGCCGGCACCAAGGCACAGCTTGACTACGAGGCCATTGCCCTTCAGGTCATGAAGGACATCGGCTACAACGAAACATACCACGTGCTGACAAAGGTCAACGCCCAGTCAGCGGAAATCAACCAGGCGGTGGAACATGATGTTGTCTCTGCCGGTGACCATGGCATCATGTTCGGCTATGCGGATGATGAAACCGATACATATATGCCCTTCGCCATTCAGACGGCCCATCAGCTTGCCGCAAAGCTGGAGGAAGTCAGACGCTCCGACAACAGGCTGTGTCCGGATGGCAAGACCCAGGTCACAGCGGAATATGACGACGGCGTCCTCAGACGTGTGGATACCATCCTGATCTCCACCCAGCACACAAAGGAAATCACCCAGGAAGAACTGCATGATCTGATTCTTGAAAAGGTCATCAGGCCGGTTGTCGATTCCAGATATATCGATGAAAACACAAAGTTC
>JAFWCP010000208.1 GCA_017536845.1 Solobacterium sp.
CATGTATTTTGAAAAATCCAAAGGATTTCCTGCCGATTTCCTGTGGGGCAGCGCCTCCGCAGCTTATCAGGTAGAAGGTGCCTGGAACGAAGACGGCAAGGGTCCCTCTGTCTGGGATCAGTTTGTCCGCATTCCCGGCAAAACCTTCAAGGCAACGACCGGCGACAAGGCCGTTGATCATTATCACCGCTATCAGGAAGACGTACGTTTGATGCATGAAATGGGTCTGAAAGCCTACCGTTTCTCCATTGCCTGGACAAGAATCATTCCGGATGGAAATGGTGAAGTCAACCCGAAAGGCATCGACTTCTATGACCATCTGATCAACGAATGTGTCCGTTACGGCATCGTTCCGATGGTTACTGTATACCACTGGGATCTGCCGCAGGCACTGCAGGATCAGTACGGCGGCTGGGAAAACAGACGCATCGTCGATGACTTCGTCCGTTATGCCAGAACCCTGTTCGAACACTTCGGTGACCGTGTCAAACACTGGATCATCATCAACGAACAGAACGTATTTACCGGCCACGGCTGGCTGATGGGCACTCATCCTCCGGGAAAGGTTGAAGACTGGAAGACCTTCTATCAGGTCAACCACCATGTCTTCATGGCGCATGCCAAATCGGTACTGGCTCTGAAGGAACTCTGGCCGGATGCCAAGGTCGGCTCCTCCTTCGCCTATGGTCCTTCCTACGCAGTCACCAACAAGCCGGAAGACGCCATGGCAAAAGCCGACTATGACGACCTGCAGAATTACTACTGGATGGATGTCTATGCCTATGGCCGCTATCCGCGGGCTGCCCGGGCATATCTGGAATCCCGCGGCATCGCTCCTCACATGGAGGAAGGCGATGAAGCGATCCTGAAGGAAGCCGCAGCCAAAGTAGACTTCATGGGTGTCAACTACTACCAGACCACCAGCGTCGAATATAATCCGATCGACGGTGTCGACGGTATGGGCAAGATGAACACAACCGGCGAAAAAGGCACATCGCAGGTTTCCGGTGTTGCCGGTCTCTACCGCAACCCGAAGAACCAGTATCTGCCGACGACCGACTGGGACTGGACAATTGACCCGATGGGCCTGAGATACTGCTGCCGCGAGATCACATCGCGCTATGACCTGCCGGTCCTGATTTCCGAAAACGGCCTGGGTGCGTTTGACAAAGTCGAAGACGGCAAGATTCACGATCCATACCGTATTGCGTATCTGAAGGGACACCTGAAGGAACTGAAGAAGGCATGTGACGACGGTTGCCGTGTCATCGCCTACTGCACATGGTCCTACACCGACCTGCTCAGCTGGCTCAACGGCTATCAGAAGCGTTACGGCTTCGTCTATGTTGACAGAGAAGAAGACGAAAACAGCGGCACGCTCAACCGTATCCCGAAGGATTCCTACTTCTGGTACAAACAGGTCATCGCCACCAACGGTGAAGAAGGCCTCGACTGATCAATATCATAGGGTATTAACTGAACAGAGGATCGGCTGTAATACAGCCGGTCCTTTTTCATACTTCCAAAGCATAACAGTACAAAAAAACCTCCGCATAAATGCAGAGGCATCGTATTGCATTCTTATGCTCAGCCGTACTTCGCTCTGAGTGCCTTATCCAGCGGAACGACAGACGTGACTTCTGTCAGCCGCCGGATGATTTCCTCAGCTGAGTAGTTTTTCTGGTGCCAGCCTCCGGTAAAAATCTGTCCGATATATTTCATAATGCCCCTTGTAAAAACTTCAGATTTTCACCTGAAGTTTTCTTCTGACTTGTTTCTGCCCCAATCAGGCAGGCGGAATATGTCTGCATCCTGCTTCCAATGTATCTTCAGTATAACAATGATTCCTGTAACATGCATGAAGAAAGGCAGATCCCGATGAAGGAATCTGCCTTATCTGTTTCTTATTTCTTTGTTGTTTTCTTTGCGGTCTTTTTGGCCGGTTCTTCCGGTGCGTCATTGAAGCGGAAGACAGCGCATCCGTAACCCGGCAGCGGATATTCAACACGGTACGGTTGCTTGTCGCATTCCCCCTTGACAGCTGTGTAAACACGCTTCTTGTCAGACTTGACGGATACTTCACCATTCTCGTCAAGAACCAGCGTATATCTGCCCTTGCACGGTACGCCTACCATATAATCCGGACGCTCGACTGGTGTCATATTGATGACAAACA
>JAFWCP010000209.1 GCA_017536845.1 Solobacterium sp.
CAAAGCTGAAGCAGAACTGGCTGCGCATGATCGTAATGAGCGTGTGCAGTCATCATATAGCCGTAATCACCAGCATCCTGTATCCGCTGGTCCGTCTGTACAGCGGCCTTGTCACGCTTGTATGCTGGCTGCTGCTGGCCTTTCCTTTGCCGCTCGTCGGGCAGATGCTGAGGAAGGGGGATGCGCTGCTGCTGGGCATGGATGCGTTTGGGCTCAATGGTTCTGTCCTTGGCGTTGGATTGATCCTGTACGCCCTGACCGTCAGCCTGCTGCCGCAGGGAAAATACCATGATATGCTTTTAAACATTTCCCTGACTGTCTTTCTTGCCCTGGGGCTTTTCCATCCGTTAGGCGAAGTCACCTTCATCAACGTCGGCCAGGGCGACAGCATCCTGATCCGGCAGGTCAGGATCACCGCCGGCATCAGGAAGGAAAGCGAACAGACGGCATATGGGTAAAGAAACAGGATGGCTGCCAGCACGCATCCGTTTTTCTGCTTCCGTTCCGCTTTGGGAAAGCACCTTAACAGAATTGACAGGGTGATCGAGACCGGAAAATGGTAAATGATCCCAAGCAGGACAAGGACGGTCAGGGATATTCTGCGGCGGGCTTTCTCCCTGAGGAAAAAGCCAAGGACAGCTTCCAGGAAACTGGCCATCGCGGTCAGGGAAAGGCCGTGCTCAAACAGCCATCCGGTCTGATCTTTGTCGGCTGTGCGCTGCAAAAGCACCTTGTACAGCAGCGGCTGCAGGCTTTCCGGCAGCTGCCTGATACGTCTCTCAATGAAATACCGAAGGGAGAAGGCATGGCCTTCAACGGCATACTCGCCTGCCGAAGCATAGATGCGCTTATGACGGCAATAGGCGGCAAAGTCAAAGGCGAAAAAGCCCGGCACCGAAGTCACCGGTTCGTATTCCCCTGTGACCCGCACCACGTCACCGTATTCCACTTCCCTCTCCCCTTTTAACATGGTCCTGTTCAGCCCGTCGGATATGACCGCATAGCTGCTTTTCACCTCCGTGACGATGCCTTTTTCCGCATTTATCTCTGGCAGATGGATCCGCACCAGCATCAGGAAAAGAAGCAGGGCGAACAAAGGCCTGGACGCATGTACCCGATGATGCCAGACCAGCAGGCTGATCACAAAGACGGTAAGCGGAAAACGGCTGCCGGAAACGATGGTAAAGGCGGTTAATGCCGCAAAAAGCAGGCTGTTTTCACGCAGTGCTTTCATAGGCAGATCATATCTTTGATCTTCGCGAATTTCTTTTCCCCGATCCCGGACACCTGCATCAGATCTTCCAGGCTCTGAAACAGGCCGTATTCTTCCCGGTAGGCGATGATCCTTGCTGCCGTTGCCTCGCCGATGCCGGGCAGCAGGCACAGCTCCGAGAGGCCGGCGGTGTTGATGGAAATCCGCTGCGGTTCCCCTTCTTTGGCCTTGGCCGGGATGATCAGGATGTCGCTGTCGGCCAGGATGGATGCGGGATTGAACACGGTCAGGTCGGCTTCGGATGTTGTTTCCGCCTTTGCCAGTACGTCGGAAACGCTGGCATACACGGGCACTTCATACGTCCCGGGATGTTCCACCTCCCCTTCCACGGTCACGGAAATCGTATCCTTGCTGAAATCGTCAAAGGCAAGCGGCTTCAGATCAGTCAGAAAGCTGATGGAAACAGCCATCAGAATCAGAATCACATACTTCATAATGTGCACCTCCTCACTTTCTATATAGTCTGAAATGATCGGAAACGACAAAAAAAGGCGGAAAATTTTTCCGCCGGGTCGAATTTTGTGAGATCAAAGCCTGTCGCTCACTGAGGCTGATGCCATCTTCAGGGCCAGGCTGACCAGGTGAACGTTGGCATTGGCGGCATCTTTCCAGCCGGGGGAAAGATGGCTGCGGGTCTGCAGGTCAGCCCATGGGCGCAGGACCGCGTGGTAGCCGCGCAGGGGGTCGGCATCTCTGCTCTTCGGTGTTTTTTCAGGGTTGAAGTATTCCCCTTCCCGCCCTGACGGCACCGGGTAGAAGCCTTCCAGCAGCGTGAAGATGCACCAGCGGACATGTTCCGCTTCGGCAAGTCTTGCGATGACGTCTTCGTCGGCATGAACGGCCGCCCATGCTGCCTTGGGCGGTACGGCACAGGCCAGGGCCAGAGAACTGCGGCGGTTGGACTGGGGGCCGTTGAAGAAATCGAGGTAGTGGGCAGATGGGATCCGGATTGTCTGATCCTTTGCCGGAAGCAGTTTTTCGTCCGGATTGCCATAGTAATGGGAATGGATGCGCAGGGCATCAAACTGCAGCTGCTCCAGGCAGGCAAGGTCATCAAACAGCGAGCCGAAGAAAATGATCGGACACAGTCTGTTGAAGCGGCCGGCCATCTGCGTCTTCAGGCTGTAATCCATGTAGACAGAATCATCACAGCCGTAAATCGACTGGTCTTTCACCTGGTCGAGAACTTCGCGCATCGTATCATTGCGTACTAAAGCGTACAGCTTTGCGCAGCCTTGCGAGGCTTCCCTTCTCAGCATGGTCCGCCTCAGATTCAGGGCGGTACGGAAATTGGTGTCATCATCATCGGTGCATACAAAGATGGCATGATAGAAAACGGATTCATCAGGGGTTTCCAGGATCCGCAGCGTTGCCGGCACGGTATCAGAGGCAGATACCTGCCGCAGGGCTTCCGCAAAATCCGGGCAGTTTTCCAGAATTCTTTCCGGCGTGGATGCATCATCAGTGATGACGTCGACTTCGACGCGGATGTCGGGAAGCTGGCAGTACCAGAGCAGGATGCCGGCCAGTTCGACGGCAATGCGGCCGCAGCCATAAACGGCGCAATGAAGCACATGGCTGTCGGCCTCCTTCATCTTCAGAAGCAGCTCTTCATCGAGGAACGAATGCAGGAAAAGCTCTTTATAGAGCAGGCCGCAGGTTTCTTCCCGCACCTCCACCAGGCCGCTGCGCAGCTGTTCGGCTTTGGCCTTGTCAGACTGAACGATGGTGCCGTTGGCAAGGAAATACAGGTCATCCGGTCCGGGCTGGCCTTTGGGGATTTCACGGTTGATCTGGTCAAGCCGGAAACGGTTGAGGCGGTTGTCGGAGAAGATCGTCATATGGGCTTTGCCGGCATACTTTTTTTCCAGAGCTTCCGCGGCGGCGATGTTGCGGTAGTCATCGCTGTCGGTTAACAGGAAGCGGATCCGCTTCAGGGAAGAAGCGGTGATGAAGTGCAGCCGGGTGATGTCGCTTCTGAGGATGACGGCATTCAGCCGCGACAGGGACACATCCGGGATCTCTTCGTTTTCATTGAGAAAAACGATAATTGCCCGTTTGCCGCTGCGGTTTTTCTGCATCGCTTCGCCATAGCGGACCGCCTTTTCGTTCAGTGATGAAAAGATCAGCACCTGGCGGCCGCGGAAGAGATAAAACTTCAGCAGAAAGGCCGGAATGGTAAAAAATGACAGGGCCGCGCTCAATGTCAGCAGCGGTGCCGCCAGCATCAGAAAGCCGGTGAAAAGATGTGACGCAAGACTTGGGTGCAGATCTAAGGATGCTTCCAGGTCGCTGATATCGGAAAAGGAAACATTCAGCGTAAAGGCCCGCCAGGCCATGTGGATGATTTCGAAGAGATGGGTCTGGAAAGGCTTTGAGAAAGACGTGGATGCGGCGGTCAGCTGCCAGAAAAGCAGGCAGAGACAAAAGAAAACCGGAATGATCATCAGCCGTAAAAGAACCGACGGTGAAAGATCCATGTCGTTATTCTCACAATACTTCCGATAGAGAATGAAGATGATGATGCTGCCGGAAACCAGCAGCAGGAAATTGAACATATTCATATGTGCGGCCTGCTTTCTTTCCCGCCTATTATACCAAAAACAGGAAAAAGGAATCCCGCGAGATTGCGTCGGGATTCCTTTTGAAAGCCTGTTTTCCGGTTATTTGACGATGACGGAGCTTTCGTAATACAGCGGCAGGAAGATGTACCCCTGGGCGGCAAACCCATCAAGGATTGCCGGCAGTGCCGTCAGAGTGCTGCGGCTGTAGTCGTGCATCAGGACCACCTGCAGGTCGCCACCCCAGTTGTAGCGGCCCATGACATTCTCGAGATACTCTTCCGGGCTCTGCACGGCAATACCGTCGCCGGTCGCCGCGGTCCAGTCCACATACCCATAGCCCAGCTTACGCAGTTCTTCGACGATTTCCGATTTCAGTCCTAAAGCGGAACCGGAACCGCCCGGGAAGCGGGCGATGTTTGTCGTAATGCCCAGCTTTTCCTGGATGAATTCACGGTTTTTGACAATATCCGAGATGAAGTTGTCCACGCTGAGATAGAGATAGTCGTGCATCCGGTGGGAATAGGTGTGGTTGGCAATGGTATGGCCTGCTTCATAGACTTCATGGTAGAGCGCGTCATAGTCTTCGCCTTCCCGGGCAATCTGAAAAAAAGTTGCCAGGATATCACGGTCCTTAAGCACCTGCAGGAATTCCCTTGTGGTTTCCAGATACGGCCCGTCATCAAAGGTCAGATAGGCGATCTTGAAATCGGCTGTTCCAGCCAGCACGGCGTCTTCGAGTTCCTTGCATACGGCATAGTATTCCGCCCGCTGGTCGGCAAGCTTCTGGTCACAGGCATTCAGCTCGGCGATCTGCTGATCCTTTTCCGCCATCAGCGCATCGTGATCTGCGATCTGCTTTGTCAGCTGATCCTTTTCCGCATTCAGGGTGCGGATGTCCGCTTCCAGCTGCTTCTGAGCAGCCCTGACATTCAGCAGTGTTCTGCCGGCAAAGGCAAAGCCGGCCACTGCCACGATCAGCGCTGCGGCCGCAGCTGCTGAAGCTTTTCGGTTCTCTGCCGCCATACTTCATAGTCCTCCATGACATCTTTCTTGCTTTCTGCCAGTTCGGCGATTTCCGCATCCTTCGCACTGAGCGCGGCATTGTCTTCCGCCAGCGTATCCTGAAGCTTCGCGGTTTCTGTCTGCAGCGTATCCTTGACTGCCGCAAGGTCATTCAGCGTCTGCTGCTGTCTGTACACGTAGAAAGCAAATACGATCAGTACGACAAGCAGCACCGCAGTCAGTTTTTTCAACATAGCGATTCTTGTACCCCCGCAACATAGTACCACAAAATCGGACAGCCAAAGCGGTGGAAGCATAAAGAAAAACATCGCCTTAAGACGATGTTAAGAAACGGATCTCAGTTGATGGAAAGAATCTGAACCTGATACGGAATCTTTGCCTGGACATCAACGATCTGGCCGACCTTGCGGTCCAGGATAGCCATTGCCAGCGGCGTTTCGTTGGAAAGCTTGCCGTTGAGCGGGTCGGCTTCGGTGGAACCGACGATGTTGTAGGATTCCTCTTCCTCCGTGTCCAGGAACTTGAGGGTGACGGTGGAGCCGATGTGCACGATCTTCTTTGAAGACTTGGTGGCATCGATGATGATGTAGAGGTTCAGCTGATATTCCAGTTCGGTGATGCGGGCTTCGACCTGCGCCTGTCTTTCACGGGCAGCATCGTAGTCGGCGTTTTCGGAAAGGTCGCCCAGGGATCTTGCTTCAGCAAGCTCGCTCTTGACTTCTTCACGCTCGACATGAACCTTATATTCGTATTCTTCTTTTAATTTCTGAAGACCTTCTTCGGTAATATAGATTTTGTTTTCTTCAGCCATGGTAATTCCCTCCTCCTAAAAACCGCGCAACATTATAGCATTACCGGCCTGATGATGCTAGAAATTTTCGTCGTGAGCAGATCAATCGCGACGTTATTGGAGCCGCCTTCGGGGACAATGATGTCCGCGTAGCGCTTGGTCGGCTCAATAAAGGAGTCGTGCATCACACGCACCGTGTTGACATACTGGGTGATGACCGAATCCATTGTCCTGCCCCGCTCGCTGACATCTCTTAACAGACGCCGGATGAACCGGATATCGGCAGCTGTATCAACGAATACCTTGATATCCAGCAGGTCGCGCAGCTCGGCGTTTTCCAGCACGAACAGGCCTTCAAGGATCAGAACATCACAGGGGTTGCAGGTCTCGGTGACATTGGAACGGGTATGGTTGACAAAGTCATAGGTCGGCTTTTCAATCGTCTTGCCCGCAATCAGGTCCTTGAGGTTGGCGATCAGCAGGTCGTTGTCAAAGGCAAAGGGATGATCGTAATTTGTCTTGATCCTCTCCTCCATCGGTTTGTCCGACTGGTCTTTGTAATAATCGTCCTGGCGGATGATCAACACGGATTTGACATCCGCGAATTTGTTTTTAAGCCGTGTGGAAATACTTGATTTGCCCGACGCGCTGCCGCCGGCAATGCCGATGATGATCGGTTTGCTCATAACGTTTCTTTCCTTTCTTCAACTTTGACCAGATTGAATGAAGCATCATATGACAGGGTGAGTACGAACGGCGTTTCCTCTTCCAGCCGGTGCATGAAGTACGTATCCCCTTCCCACATCGGCAGGCTGCCGAGCCGGTCGATGTCGATCCAGGCCAGCTCGCCTTCGTCGCACGCTTTCATCGTGCCGGAAAAGTCCCGGCAGGAGTATACATATGAGATTTCATCCTCGCCGCCGGCAAAGAGGAATTCCAGCCTGCCGCAGTAATGCAGGGAATGACAGACATAGCCTGTTTCCTCATATGTTTCCCGCTTTGCACATGCTTCAAACGTTTCGTTGTTTTCCCGCTTGCCGCCGACGCCGATCCACTTGCCGTGGTTGATGTCATGATCCTTTTTGTTGCGGTAAAGCATCAGGATCGAGCGGCCCTTCAGGAGATAGCAGAGTGATGTTTCTGTCATCAGTGCAGGTATTTGGCCACG
>JAFWCP010000210.1 GCA_017536845.1 Solobacterium sp.
CGAAAACAGCGACCTCTTCCTTCGTATCCAAGGGCAGCACGCCGTCATTTTTCAGCAATACACAGCCCTCGGCACCGGCCTGCCGGATCAACGCAGAAATGCCTGGAGTGATGTATTTTTCCCCGGAAGCCGTGGTCTCCTGCTGCATCAGGCCGCTGCCCATGGCATGGTCTACGACCATCTGCACCATCGTGCCGAATGTTTTCTGTATTCTGTTCATGCAAACTACCTCCTGCCGGAATTTTTTTATCAGCTTTTTTATACCAAGCCGGTATCAGAATGCACTCATTTCCATAGCTTTTCATTATAATTGCAATGTTTATAAACTGAGGATATGAAGCAGAATATCGATCATCATTCCATCTTCCTTCATCGGCAGTATTCCCGCACATATCGCAAAGGAACGGAAAGATCTGATGCTTTTCTTTCAGATCAGCAGGTTTCCTGAAGACATGCCTTTTCCGTTCATAGGACACCTGCCGCAGCTGAATTCAGCGACGAATCAGAATGCCCTTCATATACGGTGTACGATTATGTGTCTTGTATACTTCCATCTTCTCTTCTTCCGTGCAGCCGATCAGGATCTTGATTTCTGAATCTTTCTTCATCAGGTCCACAATGCAGATGACCGCATCAACTGTCTTTTCCCTGCTTCCGACCCATACGTCAATGCCGCCACCGTCCATAGAGGAAGTATCTTTCAGATACCCATAGTCAACACGGTAAATGAAATCCGGAAACCGGGGATGGGCAGACCCTTTCGGCCTGTCAATCACGATTTCCGAATCGTTCACCAGCTGATCGAGGGCATTCCAGAATTCTTCATTGTATTCATTCATATGATCACTTCCTTTCCATTCCGTATCAGTTTTATCCTGATGTATACATTCCCGAACATGCTGTTACTCATCCATATGACAGCAGGGTTCAGCCGCTGCCGCATCGTTTTCCTGTGGTTCATCCGGTCCGGATGAAACTTAAGAAAACCAGTCGCCATCATCAGGATGGAGAAAGGCAAAGCCCTTTTCCATCAGCATGTCCAGATAGTCATCAAAGCTGTCCGCAATCACCTTCAGCTCATCCGGATCGTGAAGAAAACGGATCACCTGTCCCTTTCTGCCGCTTTCTGACGGGGTAAAGTCGATATACAGTGTGGAAGTACCGCCGTTATTCATGCAGTCGGCGAAATTCAGCCACCTGTTCTGCTCTGCCTGGGCGCTGATCCGCTGATCAAAGAAAGGTCCGAAATTCTCATCCGGCTCGTTGACGGCATGGTAGATCAGGTCGCCGAAATTTTGCGCGGAATCCCTGTTTTCCAGAATATCCTGCGTGGAGAAAAGATAATACGGATATTCCCCGTCATCCACATCAGAGCCAAAGAAAAAGTACGTGACTTCTTCATCTCCGTATTGCCGGAAGTACGTTCCGTCGATCCGTTCCAGGATTTCCATCAGCGAAGAAGGAAACTCAGGGTACTCGGCCAGCAGTGCCGCCCTGTCCTCTTCCGAAATTCCTTTGGAAACCGCCATGAGATGATCCCAATATGTTTTCAGCCCGTTTCTTCCATACGCTTCAGCAAGCTTTTCCAGGTATTCATTTCCTTTTGCCATGGTTTTGATTCCTCCTGATATGACATTTACATGATTATTCTTTCGCCCTTTCAAGCACGGGATATGCCGCCGTCTTCCTTACCGGGCTTTCCGGCAAGAAGCAGATGACAGTCTTTCTCCTCTTCCAGAATGTTTTTGTAAACAGCGCTGTCCGGACCGATTCCTCGACGTTCAGTTCTGCCGTTTTCGATACAGGTGCCAGGACTGTCAAGGACGCGGATGCCGTCAGGCAGGTTTTCTCCGAGACGGCTGTCCCGGCTGATCGAGATGGACAGAATCACCATCCAGGCCGTATGTGTTCATGAACTCTTCCCTGGCCATTGCCGTCATGATCCATAAAGGGCATCTTCGTGCTGTGGAGTTTCCGTTTCCTTGTCACTGGTATTGTTTTCATTCTGTTTCTTCCAGCTCTTGATCCATGTTGACCAGGAACGCTTCGAGGGAATCAGAAACTGTGTCATACGTATCCTCAGCGATGTTCATGCTGTCGATCTGACAATAGATTTTCTTTTCCGGATTGTACGCCCATAACATATCGTCGCAGCCGCCGATGACGACATAGCCCGGCCAGTTTCTCTGTACCTCATACATGCGGTTGATCTCTTCCAGATCTTCCAGCCGCCAGAACCGGCCGTAATTGTTTTTGCCAAGCAGCCCTTCCCCGCCGTTATGCGCACACATGAAAGCAAGATAATCTTCCGGCAAAGCCAGCCCGTTTACCTCCGTGATCATCTTTTCCGGCTTTTCGTTGAAATCAAACTGCTGAAACATATCTTCCATGATTCCCTCCTGTTTCGTGATGGCACGCCTTTACGGCCTGCCAGAATATCATAAGGCTTCCATGATCTTTAAAACCGGAAGTATAATCCCCTTCTTATGCCGGCAGAATGCTCTGACTTCCATTCCCGTCATGGCAGACTGCCCACAATCCACGCCAGTCAGGGGGACTGCGGTCAGTTTCACTGATGCCTTGTGCCCATGATAAAATCCCGTCTTTGCAGATACACGCCTGTCTGCTGCGTGTGCCTGCCCTGACGGGATTATATCACCTTCTGATTCTACGAAGACACTTTGTTTTCCGAGCTGCCTTTTGCTTTCCGACAGGTCAGAGTGTTATTCTGCCAGCGTTCTGGCAATGCTTTCAGCCGCAAGTTTTCCGGATGTGACAGCCCAGCCGTTGTTTGCGCCGGAAGGTGAGTCATCACCCATGACGCCGCCGACAAGCTCGCCGGCCGCGAACAGGCTGCCGATCACCTTGCCGTCTTTGTTGATGACATGGAGGTCGGTATCAATGACCAGGCCGCCCATTGTCGTCGCAAATCTCGGCTTCTGTTCAACGATATAATACGGGCCTTCGCCGATCGGCATGGTCATATATTCAGGCAGTCTGCCGAATTCAGCGTCTTTGCCGGCTGCCACATAGCCATTGTAGGTCTCAACTGTCTTGGCAAGTTCACTTCCGTCAACGCCGGCTGCCTTGGCAGCTTCTTCAATCGTATCGCCATGTCCGAATACAGGCTTTGAAGCACCGTTGGCATCCAGATATTCCTGGACACTGTAGCCCACAGCATCCTTCCAGACATCAAATGTCGCCTGGTCCATGACAAGATAGAGCTGCTGGCCGGTCTGTTCCAGTTCTGTTTCGAGGATGGTTCTGTTGCTTGCCTTTTCGTTGACGACTCTCTTGCCTTCTTTGTTGACAAGGATCGCACTCATCTTCCAGGCAGGGATATTGCCGTTGATCGTGGATTTCGCAATGCCTTCGGAAACTTCGATTCCATTGGGATAACGCTTGCCGTATTCCAGCAGCCTTGTATCCGCGTCAATGCCTTCTGCCGTTGCCATCAGCAGGCCGTCACCGGTGGAAGAAACAGGACCGTAGTAGAGAGCAGTCTTCATATCGCCTTCCAGCAGGTCTTTGTTGTAGCCGTAGCCGCCGGTCGCAAGCAGGACTGCCTTGGCGTTGATGGTATACTTCACCTTTTCATCGGCAGCGATGACGCCGGTCACATTGCCTTCCCCGTCGGTCAGCAGTTCGGAGGCGCGTGTATTCAGCAATACTGTCGTACCGCCTTCATTCACCTTTGTCCGCAGCGCTTTGCCGGCACCGGCACCGCCGCCGGTATAGGCAAGCTCACGGTCGTGGGAGTATTCAGCCAGCTTGTGCAGGCCGCCTTCCAGGTTGTATGTAATGCCGTTTTCCTGGAGCCAGTCGCTTGTTTCGCCGACATTGTCCGCATACAGCCTGATCAGTTCAGGGACATTCAGATTGGCGCCGTTGGCCATGAAGTCTTCGACCATGCTGTCGCTGGAGTCATCGGTAACACCAAGGTCCTTCTGCATCTGGGAGCCCGTGACGACCTGGTTGCCGCCGGAAATGGACAGAGCACCGCCCATAAACGACATCTTTTCGATCAGGACAACTTCCAGTCCGAGTTCCCTTGCGCGGATGGCCGCAGTCATTCCGGCACCGCCGCCGCCCACAATCGCCAGATCTGTATCCAGCGTCTTTTCTTCGGTCGGTTCTGCCTTTGCGACTTCGACATTCCTTAATGCTTCCGGATCGCCGCCGGCCTGGGAAACACATTCAGCAACCGCATTCAGAAGCGCTTCGGAGGTGATTGTAGCACCTGCTACGACATCAATGCCGAGAGACTGTGTCTCGACGATTTTTGCCGGAATTGTATCAGTTGCATTGGTGCCGATGCCGTCTGTTTCGGCATGCTCGACGACCTTGACATCTTCAATCGCGTCAGCACTGAACGTCACTTCTACCTTGATATCGGCATTGCGTCCGGCAACTGTCGCCGTATATGTGCCGGGTGTGTAGATGCCGGCAGGTTCCTTTTCCGATGCGGCAGGTGCAGATGATGCAGCTGAAGCAGCCGGAGCGGATGATGCAGATGATGTGCTGCAGCCTGTAAGGACAACAGACATCATCAGTGCAGCAGTCATAATTACCTTTGTGATCTTCATTTCTTTCCTCCCTTAAATCACAGCCGCATTTTATCATAGTTTATATTTTACTAAAATACAGGATTCAATTCTGTCAAACAATCAGACCAATCTGACTGTTTCCATATGGACAAGGCCATTGAGATCTGCGGTTTTGTGTTTCAGATTCCTGTTCTGAAAACCCAGGCTGTGCAGCTATCAGACCGGCATCAGTTATGCCATTTTTCTGACAGAAAAAAGGATTCCGGAAGCCTGACTGGATCAGGGAAACCGGAATCCCTTTGTTCTCATTCTTTTGCAGTTTGCTCATGCCTTCACTGCCTGATGTCAGCCGGTCTGCACCGGCAGTTGCCCGCTCAGTAATTCCTTTTCCAGAGCGTCGCTCCATACAGCAGCAAGGATCCGTAATACACCAGCAGGGACAGGATTTTCATCAGCATTGTCCCCTGGAAGTAACTGTTGACAAACAGAAAGCAGTCACTGAAAGCAAATACCAACGCGGCGGCAAAAACCATAATGCAGCCCCGGCAGTTTTCCTATTGAACAGCCGCTTAAAAGCTGCGTCATTTTCTTAACTTCCGGTTAATCTGTTCGCCATAATGAAAGGATACGCAAAGCTTCCATCTTAGCTGCACGACAGCGCAGATGCTCGAAAAGCATGCAGTATCAAACTGTATCAGGTAAAACGTAGAGTGCCCATCTTACAGAACTTCGCCGCTTTCCATCCCTGCCTGCTCTGTTTGAAATAGCCATAGCCGTACCTTATCGTTGCAGCTGCTGCGGGCAATAAGACACAGTTATGACTTGTGTTATCAGAATATTCTCTTTGATTTTGAAAATGCAAGGGCCTGTAAACAGATCAGATTCAATATGGTCCATACACCGCTGTCATATGCTTTTGGCCGGTTTCCATATCTTATCTGCCGAAAAAACGCACATCATCCGGATGATCATGATGCAAATTTCTGGCAGAACCACAGTCAGTATGCTCTGCAATAACGGCATCACAAGCAACAGCGATAACGTTTTTCCAAACTGTGTCCTGCTTATTTTTCCAGCCGGAAGAATTTCGCAGTGATACTCGAGATCAATACAGATAAGACGATGCCAATGATGATTACAACAGGAAGCACCCATGCCGGGCTGACAGCCATCAGGGTTTCCGCATATCCGGCCGGCATTTCTTCTACGGCACATTCATATGTATATGCCCGGTTGAACCAGATCTGGCCGTAATAGCCAAAACTGGAGAATGACTTCACAGCAGCCGCAGCCACGTCACCTTTCCAGCTGTATTTGAAGACAGCCCGGATCAATTCCGCAAGAACCGTTAACACAGCCAGCGGAATGACATGCCATGCCGCAGCATCCTTTATGATCAGAAGCAGAAGCAGCAGGCCAAGAAACAGGCAGGCTGCTGTGCCCGGCGTCTGAACACGTCTGAATGCTGTGATGATGACGCCTGACAGCAGAATCCCTGCTGTGATCTGATAGCACACAAAGAAGACCGGATGAACTGCCCAGGTGACGCATACGATGGCTGTCATCACCACATAAAGCACTGCGTAAAGCATCAGCTGCATTGTTTTCTTTCTGTCAGGTTTCATAGACTGAAACCCCTTTTCACTTGATTTTCCATTCAGCGCTGGCACTCTGAAGCTGTGTCATCCGCCTGAAAATACTGTTTTCCCTGGCGAGCAGTTCTGCCGGACTGCCCTCCTCAGCAACCTTTCCTTCCGCAAGGACGACGATCCTGTCAGCAGCCTCCACAGTACGCATGCGGTGGGCTATCACCAGAACGGTCTTTCCTGCCAAAAGACGTGACAGAGCACCCTGAACCTTTGTTTCGTTTTCTACGTCGAGGGAAGCCGTTGCCTCATCCAGAAGGACGATCGGTGCGTCTTTCAGAAGTGCACGGGCAATCGAAATGCGCTGACGTTCGCCGCCCGAAAGTTTTGTCCCGTTTTCACCGATAGGTGTTGCATAGCCCTGCGGCAGTTTTTCCACGAATTCATCACAGTTCGCTGCAGCTGCAGCTGCGAGGACTTCCTCATCTGTTGCGCCGTGTTTTCCAAGGCGGATATTC
>JAFWCP010000211.1 GCA_017536845.1 Solobacterium sp.
AGAGATCTTCGGCCGGCTGTTTGCCGCGCAGCCTGAACTGCGCGAGAGGATCTTCCTGCAGTCCAAGTGTGCCATCCATGACGGCATGTTCGATTTTTCCAAGGAGTATATCCTGAAGGCCGTGGACGGCATCCTGACCCGTCTGCACACCGACCATATCGATTCGCTGCTGCTGCATCGTCCCGATGCCTTGATGGAGCCGGAAGAAGTCGGTGAAGCCTTTGCGGAACTGTATGAAGCAGGCAAGGTGCTCAACTTCGGCGTATCGAACCAGAATCCCGCCCAGATGCAGTTATTGCAGAGCGGCTTCAGCTTCCCGTTATGGGCAGACCAGATCCAGATGTCGATCGTCCATGCCCCGACCCTGGAGGCCGGCTTCAACGTCAACATGGACATTGATCCTTCCATCGACCGTGACAACGGCATCATCGAATACTGCCGCCTGCACAGGATGGCGGTGCAGACCTGGTCACCGTTGCAGAAAGGCTACTTCGGCGGCGCCTTCCTGGGTGATGAAAAGTATGCGGAATTAAATGAATTACTGGCCCGGATCGGCGAAAGCTATGGCGTCGGGGCGGATATCATTGCCTACGCATGGCTGCTGCGCATCCCGGCCCGCATGCAGGTGATCACCGGCACTTCCAAGCCGGAACGGATTGCCGGGGCGGCCAGGGCAGCGGATATCTGCCTGAGCAGAAAAGAGTGGTACGACATCTATAAGAGTGCCGGCCGGAGACTGCCGTAATGCGGCTATACGAAGGGCTGCTTGCCGCCAAGGATGACGCCTGGTTTGCAAGATTCAGCCATGGCGGAGAAAAACAGGCCGCAGCGGAAGCGATGGAACAGCAGATCCTTTCCCCGTCCTTTTTCCGAGGCTATGTCCTTGTGCTCAATGATGCTGTCTGGAAGCTTCTGACCAATGTACCGGAAAAGCCTGTCCCTTTGATGCGGGGACAGTTCCGCAGCGCTGAAATCCTGCACAACATGAACCTTGGCTGCATGAAGACAGACCATACCTTTGAACTTTATGAAGGCGTCAGGGACGCCCTGGCGCAGGTTGATACGGACGACTTCCAGGAGGAAAGGCACCAGGTATCATGGGTCCATGACTGCCTGCGGCTGATCCCGGGCCTTTACGGGTATCTGGAAGAAGCGGATTTTGTCCGCCTGTGCGCGGTCAGTCCAAGATGGCACGGGGATGCGGCCGCGCTTGCCGACATGGTGCTGAAAAACTACCGGACCGGTGTCCGCAAAGAGGATGGAGGCTACCGCTCACTGGACAAAGACGAGCCTGTCTTCCGGAAACTGCTTGATACCATCCATGAACAGCTGCCGGTTTCCATTCCTTCCTATAAGGCATGCATGGACCTGATCGTCTATGGCTATCCGACCGACAGCGATGCCTACCGGAAGCTGGCCGGAAAACTGATCCGGGCCGGCCTGGCCGATCAGCGCAATGTCGAACAGGTGCTGGCGTATGTCCATCTGATGCTGCAGAACGGCAACCGTTATGAAGACTTTCAGAAAGGGGAACTGTACATCATCAGCCCGCGTGTCATGTCTGACTGCTGGCTGGATACCCGCGGCTTCCTCTTCAACGGCGCCGTGCCGCATCTGGACAGATCCGTATTTATCGGCAAAACCGAAGAATGAAATCCCTTTCAGGGGATTTTTTTTCGAACAGCTATTGACAGCTCTGTTAGTTATGGTAAACTAACCTGTGTTAGTTATAATAAACTAACAGGATAACAGGAGGTATATTCCATGATGCCATTAACAGTAGCTCCGATCGGAGAAAAAACAGAAATCAAAAAAGTCGGCGGCAATCCGGCTTTGAAACAGCATCTTGCGGATCTTGGTTTTGTTACCGGCGGTGATGTGACCGTCATAGCCGAAAACGGCGGCAGTCTGATTGTAAGCGTAAAGGATGTCAGAATCGCCTTAGGCAAGGATATGGCCATGCGCATCATGGTCTGATCACAAGGAGGAAGAAGATGAAAACATTGAAAGATGCCGCCATCGGCAGTACCGTAATTGTTGTCAAGCTGCATGGCGAAGGCGCGATCAAGCGCAGGATCATGGACATGGGCACCACCAAGGGGGTTGAAATCTATGTCCGCAAGGTTGCTCCGCTGGGCGACCCGGTGGAACTGACGGTCCGGGGCTATGAGCTTTCGCTGCGCAAGGCTGATGCGGAAATGGTGGAGGTGAAGGAAAAATGAGTATCACAATCGCTCTGGCCGGCAACCCGAATTCCGGCAAAACAACACTGTTCAACGCCCTGACCGGTTCCAACCAGTATGTCGGCAACTGGCCCGGCGTTACCGTGGAAAAAAAGGAAGGCAGACTTAAGAAGCATGACGATGTCACCATTGAAGACCTGCCCGGCATTTATTCACTGTCCCCGTACACCCTGGAAGAAGTCGTCTCACGGAACTTCCTGATGGACGAACATCCTGATGCCATCCTCAACATCGTTGACGGCACCAACCTGGAAAGGAACCTGTATCTGACCACCCAGCTGTGCGAACTGGGCATCCCGGTTGTCGTTGCCGTAAACATGATGGATCTGGTCCGCAAAAACGGTGATACCATCAACCTCAACGCCCTAAGCAAGGCGCTCGGCGTGAAGATGGTCGAAATTTCCGCCCTGAAGGAAGAGGGCATCATGCAGGCGGCGGAAGCAGCTATTGATGCAGCCAGAAACAGAAACCTGCCCGGCCGGCATGCATTTGCCCCGGCGGTGGAAAAAGCCCTGGACCAGATCACGGCCGAATGCCTTGGCCAGGTGGAAGAAAGCCAGAAGAGATGGTATGCCGTCAAGCTGTTTGAAAGAGATTCCGAAGCGCTTAAGAAACTGAATCTGATGCCGGCAAAGGAACAGGCGGTGGAAGAGCTTGTCAAAGCTGTTGAAACGGCAATGGATGATGACGCCGAATCGATCATCACCAATGAGCGCTATGAATTCATCGCCTCCATCCTGAAGGGCATCTACCGCAAGAAAGGTTCGGGCGAGCTGAGCGTTTCCGATAAGATCGACAACATCGTGACCAACCGTTTCCTCGGCCTGCCGATCTTCGCACTGGTCATGTTCATCGTTTATTACTTCTCGATCCAGACGGTCGGTACAATGGCCACTGACTGGGTCAATGACGGCCTGTTCGGCAATGGCTGGTTCTGGTTCGGCCAGGGCCGTGAAGCATTTGACGAAGCATCTGAGGAATTCGCGATTGCGGATGAAAGGGCAGCCCAGTTCAATGACGCAGCGGTGGAAGCCGGCTATGCATCCTACGTCCTTAACGAAGATGAGGAAGAAGAACTGGAAATCAGCGATGAAGCCGCCTTTATGGCCATGACGCTTGATGAAGCTCTCGTTCATGACGAAGAAGGCGAAATCAACGACGAAGAAACCATCAAGGGCTATGCCTTTGAGCAGTACGAAGAAGATGCCGCTGTCGAAGAACCTGACCCGGCTGAATTCGGTCCCTGGCAGAACGGCCTGCCGGTCATGCTGGAAAACCTGCTTGATGCGGTCGGCTGCGTGGACTGGCTGAAGAGCCTGCTGCTGGACGGCATTGTCGCCGGCGTCGGTGCGGTGCTTGGCTTTGTCCCGCAGATGCTTGTGCTCTTCCTGTTCCTGGCCTTCCTGGAATCCTGCGGCTATATGGCCCGTGTTGCCTTTGTCATGGACCGTATCTTCAGAAGATTCGGCCTTTCCGGCAAGAGCTTTATCCCGATGCTGATAGGGACCGGCTGCGGCGTGCCTGCGGTCATGGCGTCCCGTACCATTGAAAATGACCGTGACCGCAAGATGACGGTCATGACGACAACGTTTATCCCGTGCTCGGCCAAACTGCCGATCATCGCCCTGATTGCCGGTGCCTTCTTCAGCAAGTCAGGCGTCGTTGCGGCCAGTGC
>JAFWCP010000212.1 GCA_017536845.1 Solobacterium sp.
AAACCGGTGCACCGGCAGGCTATGAGAATTCCTGCGCTGACCTCGTATATGACATCGTACCGGATGAAACATATTCGTTTACAGCCAGGGATGAGACATTCCGTTTCGTCTTTGAAGATCAGCCCGCAACCCTTCTGCGGCTGAAATAGACCGATGCTCTCAACGGGAACAGACCGCTTGGTGAAGCTGCGCTCAAAGGCGCAGAGTATACCCTGTATGATGAGCAGGGCAAAGAAGTCCATACCTTTGTCTTTGATGAAGCCGGCCAGACCGAAGAACTGCGGCATCTCAGGGCTGATCAGGTCTATACACTGAAAGAGACAAAAGCCCCGGCAGGGTATTACAAAGACGAGGCTGTATACAGGATCGATTTCTCCGAGGCGGAAATGAAGGATGGCGTGCTTGTCATTGACAGGAACCTGACGGAAGAAATCTACCGCGGCAGTTTCCGGATTTTCAAGGTGAGATCCGTGCAGAATGATTCCGAGCTGGCCAGCCCGGAAGAGGGTGCAGTCTTTACCGCCGTCTTAAAGAGATATGTCGATCAGTACGGCACCTTCGAAGAAGCCCTGGCCCATAAAGACGAGTTCAGTGAATTCGAATATGATGAAATCACGACCGACGCGGAAGGCGTTGCGGAATCAAAACAGCTTGTCTACGGAACGTATATTGTCCGTCAGACCGGGGCGACGGCGGAAACCCAGCTGCTGAATGAAGCATTCACATTCACGGTGGACAGCCCGCATCAGAAAACCATTGATTACCGGATCATCAACCGGGCCAATCCTTATCGCCTGCGCATTCTGAAAACAGATGCCGATACAGGTGAACCGGTGATCTGGCATGCGGCTGAATTCAAGGTTTTTGCCCTGACTGACAGCCAGGGCAGGGAAGTCAATGCCTATGTCACTCAGACCATCGGCAGCCGCACCTATGACACCTTCCGCACGACGGCCCTGGAGCCCGGCAGTGCCGAGCCCGGTGTTCTGTATGCCGTGGACGGTGAAAACGGCGCCGTGACCCTTCCTCTTGAAATTGAAGCAGGCACATACCGGATTGAAGAAGTGAAAGCCCCGCAGGGCTACAGGCTTCTGCAGGAACCGATCATTGTTGAAATCGGCCAGTCTGCTGTCAGCCAGGCTGATACAGACGGAACCCCGCTGTTTACCGTGACGGCAGAGAATCAGCGGATCAAAGGCAGCCTGCAGATCAGGAAAACCGTTACGGTTCCGGAAGCAGATACTATTCTGGTCAATCCGGATGATCTTTCCGGCATCGTGTTTACTGTTTTTGCGGCGGAAGATATCCGTGATGCGGCGACCGGCGAAGTGATTGTGAAAAAGGACGAAGTGTACAGGACGCTGACGACCGGGGCTGACGGAACCGCCAATGCGGACAAGATTCTGCCCGGACGCTATCAGGTACGGGAAACGCAGGCATTCGATGGCCTTCTGATGGATGAAGAAAGCCACGAAATGGTTCTGGAAGCCGGCCAGAGCGAACAACTGGAGTATCATCTGGAAGCAGATAATAAAGTCACGCTGACATACATCAGCAAAACGGACATCACCGGCCAGAAAGAACTGCCCGGTGCCCGGCTGCAGGTGAGTGATGATCAGGGGAATCTTATCGATGAATGGACATCTTCCGACCAGCCACACCGCATTGCCGGCCTGAAAGCAGGAGCAGTTTATCATCTGCGGGAAACGATTGCGCCTGACGGTTATGTCAGGGCGGAGGAAATCTCATTTACGATTGCCGAAACCGGGGAAGCCCAGATGGTGCAGATGAAAGATCAGACTGTCACGATGTGCAAGGAAGATGTTTACGGCAAGGAACTGCCTGGTGCGCACATGAAAGTGTTTGATGAAGATGGAAATACTGTAGATGAGTGGGTTTCCGGTGCTTCCGCCCACATGATCAAAGGCCTTCAGGAAGGAAAAAGCTATATTCTGCACGAAGATACGGCACCGGCCGGTTATGCGCTGGCACAGGATCTGCCTTTTACGGTGACATCAGAAAAGAAAGACCAGGTGCTTACCGTCACCGACCAGATGGTTACCGTATCCAAACAGGATGTTTCCGGAGCTGAGATTGAAGGTGCATTGATGCGCGTTTATGACAGCATGGGCCGTATTGTAGATGAATGGGTTTCGGCAAAGACGCCGCACGCCATTGAAAACCTTGTCTGCGGAAACAGTTATGTGATCCACGAAGAACTGACCCCTTATGTAACTGAGAAGGATGAAGAAGGGAATGAGATCAGGGTTGATCTTGGCTATGTCAAGGCAACGGATATTCCTTTCACGCTGCAGGCAGACGGCAAAAACA
>JAFWCP010000213.1 GCA_017536845.1 Solobacterium sp.
GAGCTTCAATCAGCGCCTCGGTATCGATCAGGCCGCCGCGGGCGGTGTTGACCAGGATGGCGGTATCCTTCATCTTGGCAATGGCATCCGCGTCGATCAGGTGGTATGTGCCGCCCGGGCCCATGATCAGAGGTGCATGCAGGGAAATCAGGTCTGCCTTGGCAAGCAGTTCATCCTTGTCAACATATGTCAGCAGGCCATCGTCAACCAGCTTCTGGTTCGGGAAAGCATCCCAGCCGATGACGGTCATGCCGAAGCCCTTGCAGATGGCAGCCATGCACTGGCCCTTCTTGCCGGTGCCCATGATGCCGGCAACCTTGTTGTGCAGGTCAACACCCAGCAGGCCGCTCAGCGCGAAGTTGTTGTCCTTGACCTTGTTGACGGCCTTGTGCATTCTTCTGTTGCAGGTCAAAGCCAGGGTGATGGCATGCTCGGCAACGGCGTAAGGCGAATAGGCAGGGACACGGGCAACTCTGATGCCGCATTCTCTTGCCGCAGCCAGGTCAACATTGTTGAAGCCGGCGCAGCGCAGCAGGATCAGCTTGACGCCGCATTCATGCAGCTTTTCAACAGCGGTTCTCGGGCACTCGTCATTGACGAAGATACATACAGCATCAAAGCCTTTTGCCAGGCCCGCTGTTTCAGGGGTGAGTCTTGCGTTAAAATACTTGATATCACAGTTGTACGCACCTTCACCGACATCTCTTGCGAGTTCGCTGAAGAAGATTCTGTCATAGTCCTTGGCACCGAAGAAGGCAATCTTCAGAACCGGTGCTTCTTCATATCTCTTCAGTCTGCGGTCAAGTTCTTCCTTGATGACTGCCAGGGCGTGTTCTTCATCACCGCCTTCGGCTGTGACTTCGATGACGGAACCCATCTGTGCATCAAGTGCGAGGATCTGCAGGACATTGTCACCGTTGGCTTTCTTGCCGTTGCATGACAGCGTGATCTGGGAAGGCAGTGCGACGCAGGCCTGAGCGACGAAAGCAGCAGGACGGGCATGCATACCGAGAGGGCTGGTGATCTGATAAGTAATTTTCTTCATTTTTTCCTCCTGAGCATTACTCAATAATCTGGTCTAAAGCTCGTTTTCTACATAAAACTATACTACATTTTCAGGCTTTAGAAAGGATAAAAATGATCATTCATGCATCAAAATACTGTTCAGATGTTCCGATTCAGGGGCTATGCCTTTCCAGACAAGCAGACAACAGCTGTTCAGCTAATGGTGAAACGTTATAGCAGGCCGTTCACACCGGCATGGCCGCAAGGTCAAGCAGCCTTCTGTATATGATGTCTGACCATTGCCGCAGCGCTTTCTGATCTGCTTTTTCTGCAGCTTTGGCAAGGCTGTGATCGGCCCAGCGCAGGTCCATTCGCCAGAAGGCCGTGGCCAGGGCATGCAGGAAGGGGTAGGCTTCCTGCTGTTTTTCCGTAAAAGGCCGCACAGAATGATAGCCTTTCAGGAATGCCGGCAGGATGATTTCTTCAGCGTGAGTGGCAAGGTGGCCAGGATAATCCATCAGCCTGGCTGTATAGATCCCCTGCATGACGGCGTCAAAGAACAGGCAGCTGTCCCCGCAGCGGTTGAAGTCAAAAATGCCGATGTCCCCGTGATCCGCAAGAAACAGGTTGTTGTTGCTGAAATCACCCTGAACGGCATACCCGGGTTCCTGCACCCTGCGGATTTCCGCCAGATACCTTTCATACAGCTTCCTGATTTTCTCAAACAGTCCTCCATCCGCAGAGCGCAGCAGTTCTTCATGGCAGAAAAAGGCGGCCGGTTCAAAGAGGTCATTGTCCGCCAGCGGGTCAAACAGAACCCTGTTATCCACGTGGAAATCCGCCGCTTCCGCAATGGTGTGCATCCGGGCCAGCAGGATCCCGGCCTTTGCGGCAATGTCCGCATCAACCGCCCTGATTTCATTCGCCATGAAAGCTTCCACGTTCACAAGGACTTCATAGCCGTTGATCTCATACACTTTCGCATACCGGCCTTCGCTCTGGTACTGCTCTGGAACAGCAATGCCTTTTTCCTTCATCAGGCCGGCAAAACGGCCCTGCGCCTCAAGCAGGTCAGCGTTTACATCGTGTTCATTGCGGAAGCGGATGACAAGGCTTCGACCAGTCAGGACTGCCTTGACAATCAGCCGGACTTCCCGGGAAGCCGGGTCATAGGCCTCATAGCGGTAACGGCGCAGCTCTTCAGCAGCCTGGATGGTTTCCTCAAAGCCGAAATCGTGCAGCACCGTTTCCAGATCCTGACGGGTAATTTCAAACATTGCCTTTTCCTCCCTTTTCCTGCGTTTCAGATGATATTTACAGTTCTCTGAGCAGCAGGCGGTAACCTGCTTCATCAGCCACCGGGCGCATGTTCGCATCCCTGGCACAGGGATCATCATGACAGTCCCTGACCTTGGTGGCAAACCCCATATGACGATACAGTTTCTCATTTTCCACGTCATCGACGCCGATTGTGGCATACCGAAAGCCTCTGGCCTTCAGATCCCTGACGGCAGCATCCATCAGCCTTCTGCCATACCCCTGGCCACGGTATTCTTTCATCACCCGGAAGGCGCAAAGGCAAGCCCGCGTCTGCCCGTCCGCAAACGCCCTGTCC
>JAFWCP010000214.1 GCA_017536845.1 Solobacterium sp.
CATATCGTGATCCTTTCAGGCCGTGTCCTCCTATATCCATACGGCATTGAAACATCTCAAAGGGTGATTCTCTCATAAAGGGCATATGAAAGAATCGCTCTTTTTCTTTCTTCTGCTGTGGTACAATAATAAAAACAGAAGGAGTAAATATATGGAATTCAGAACATTGAAACCTTTCCCCAAAGGATTCCTTTGGGGCGCATCCTCTTCCGCCTACCAGTGCGAAGGTGCGTATCTTGACGAGGGCAGAACCCTTTCCGTTTCTGATACCGCACCGGTGCCGCCGGGAACGACCAATTTCAACGACGGCATTGACCACTATTACCGTTATAAGGAAGATATCGCCCTGATGGCGGAAATGGGCTTTACAGAGTTCCGTTTCTCGATCGCCTGGCCGCGTATGATCCCGCAGGGGGCCGGTGAAGTCAATGAAGTGGCTGTAAAGCACTATCATGACGTCATCGACGAATGCCTGAAGTACGGCATTGAACCGGTTGTCACGCTGTATCACTTCGACCTGCCGCAGGTGCTGCAGGACAAGTACGGCGGCTGGATCGACCGGCAGTGCATTGATGACTTTGTCGAATACTGCCGTCTCTGCTATAGGGAGTATGGTTCCAAGGTCAAGTACTTCCTGACCATCAATGAACAGAACATGATGGCCCTCTACCAGGGCAGCCAGTATGGTTCCGAAAAGAACCAGTGGCAGGCCAACCACCACATGCTTGTGGCACAGGCAAAGGCGATGATCCTCTGCCATGAAATGTGCGGTGCCAAGGTCGGCCCGGCCCCCAACATTACAGCCATCTACCCGGCAACCTCCGCCCCGCTGGACAACCTTGCCGCAATGGACTTCGACCAGCTGCGCAACCGCCTGTTCCTGGATACGGCCGTCTTCGGCACCTATCCGGAAGCATTGCTGAACTGGTGGAAGGACAAGGGCATTGCCCCGGAGATGAGCGAACAGGATCTGGCGGACCTGAAGGCCGGCAATCCTGACTTCATCGCCTTCAACTACTATGGTGCCGGATGCGTGAAGTATGTCTCGGAAGAAGAGGGGAACAAGCTCAAGGAAGAAGCCAGCCAGAAGAAGGACTTCATGACCGGCCTGATGACCTATCCCGGCATGTGCATGGCGGTCAAGAACCCGCTGCAGGAATCCACTTCCTACGGCATGGGCATTGACCCGGTCGGCCTGCGCATCACCCTGCGCCAGCTCTGGGAGAGGTATCATCTGCCGCTGATCATTACCGAAAACGGCTGCGGCGTACCGGATACGCTGGAAGCAGACGGCACAGTGCATGACCCTTACCGCATCGACTACCTCAGAAGGCATATCAAGGCCTGCCAGGAAGCCATTACCGACGGTGTGGAACTGTTCGGCTATTCGCCCTGGTCGGCATTTGACCTGATCTCCACCCATCAGGGCATTACCAAGAGATACGGCCTGATCTATGTCAACCGTGACGAGTTTGACCTCAAGGATATGAAGCGCATCAGAAAGGATTCCTTCTTCTGGTACAAGAAGGTCTGTGAATCCAACGGCGCCGATCTCGACTGAACCAGTGAAGCAGGTGTCTGAAATGACATCTGCTTTTTTCTTTGCGTCCGGGGTCTCGTGGTAAAATGGTTGCGGGAGGCTGCCATGATAGATTTCAACAACGCCAGAATTGAAAAGATTGCCGTCCATACGGTCGGCTCAAATGAGGATGAAGCCAGCAAGGTGCTGTCATTGCAGGAAGTCAGCATCGGTGATACGGAAACGGAGGAAAGGCTGAAGGAATTCTTCTTTTCCGCCTTTGCATTTGACCAGGAATTTGTCTTTGAAGATGATACGGATGTCAACCTGAACGAGGTGTACAGCTGTGCCTGCGAGATCTTCATGGACCATGAAAAGCTGTTTGCCCGCTCGGTGGACCTGGCCAACCACCTGTATGATGTGTCCGGCGCCGGTGTACGCACGGGCGAGTTTTACACCGTCCTTTTCCGCGACATCATGGTCGGAAATGACAGGACCGACGGCATCGGCCTGTTCAAGTCGGAAAGCAAGGACCTCTACCTTGAGGTCACGGATGACCGCCTGTTTTCCCACAGCGGCACCCGTCTCAGGAAAACCGAAAAGGGCTGCCTGATGCTTGATCTTGGCCGGAAGTATCCCCATCAGGTGTATGTATGCGATTCTTCGCAGAGCGCGAATTCCTACTGGAAGAAGGACTTCCTTTCGGTGGTGCCGGCCAAGGATGAATACAACGATACCGTCGGCGTCCTGACGGCCCTGCGGGATTTTACGAAGAAGAACAACGACATGAACAAGACGGGAAGGATCTCGTTCCTCAATGACTCGCTGCAGTATTTCGAGGAGAATGATACATATGATTTCAATAACTACCTGCAGGAAGTCATGCCGGATGAAAATGTCGGGGCGTCATTGAAGAAGTATATTGAGGAAAAGGATCTTGGCGAAGCGTTTGAACATCCCTTTGCCATTTCCGACAGCGCCGTGAACAATCAGAAGAAAAAGGTGCGCAAGTCCATCAAGCTGGACGATGACATCGAAATCAGGATCTCCGCCGATGCGGACCGGGTCCACGACCTGATCCGGCAGGGCTATGACCCTGAAAAACAGATGAACTACTACATGATTTATTTCAGCAATGAAAAGTGAGGAGGGTGTATGGCAGAGAAAGAAACCGTCGAGCCGGCCAAACCGCCGATTGTGGATCTGAGCGGGG
>JAFWCP010000215.1 GCA_017536845.1 Solobacterium sp.
ATTTCCACCGATACAAGCGACTTCAACTTCACTTCGCCGTTATTCTGCCTGGCTGCCTTCTTTGCGGTGCTCTGCTGCATCGTGGCAGCGCTGCCGCAGTTTTTCCCGGGCATTTCCGAGGAGTTCGGCCAGGGCGCTTCGCTTGGCGCTCTGATGCTCTCGGTGGGGATGGGCGTCAACATTGTCGCGAAAATCCTGTTCGGCATCCTGAGCGACCGTTATGGCGCAAAGCCGGCCATGCTTACGATGAGCACCCTGAGCACGCTTGGCCTGCTGGGCATCTTCCTGCTGCACAGCCGCTATGGCCTGCTTGGCGGGGCCATGCTGTTTACGTTTATCTACGGCAATTCAGCCCTTGGCGTGGCGATGATGGCCACTGACCTTTTCGGTCCGGAAAACTACAACAAGGTCTATCCGACCCTGAGCCTGGCCGGCGGTATTGCCAATGCCGGGGCCGGGACGCTGATCGGCCTGCTCTATGACGGCAGCGGATCGTATGTTTCCGCGATCCTGCTTGTGCTTGTCAGTGAGGCGCTGATCGTCTTCTGCATCCTGACGGCATATCTGCTGAAGAAAAGAAACCCTGTATCCAACGCATGAAAAAAGAAGCGGCGCTGCCGCTTCTTTCCATTCCCCGAACCCGACCCTTTCCGCAGGACCTCTTCGTCCGGTAGTGACGGTAAACTGTCAGTGTGCAGTTATGCATTCTGCGGGACATAACGATCACAAGGGGATTCGAACCCCGGCCTGTCCTTCAGCCTGCCACCTGAATGCAGCTGCCTTCTCCGCTGCGCGAGATGACGATCGCCGATCCTGCGGTATACCGTAAGGCTGCTACAGTTCGGTCAGCCAGTTGAGTTCCTGAATCGTATTGTCCAGCCGGCGCAGCTGCCGGGCGAGCTGGTCGGCCTGTTTCTGCAGTTCCCTGACGTTGACGGAAGGCAGAATGCGGATTTCCGAATTCCTTGCCCGATGGGCCGTGCCCGAGGCATGGGTAACAAGATCCTGCAGCGTCCGGATGCGGATGGTCAGCACATCCCGTTCCGCCAGCATTTCGGTCAGGGTGCGGCCGTCACAGACGGTCTGCGCGTTGCGCAGGTTGATCGCAGCGATCACTTCCTGCAGCCGTGCAGCATCCTTTTCAAACTCCTTCAGAAGCTCGTCCGGATCCTCTGGCGTGGTTTCGCCTTCCTGTACGAGGGCGTTGAGATTCATCCTTGCCTGCAGCTGTTCCAGACGCCGGCTGAGGTCGGCACGTTCCTGCAGTGCTTCCGCAAGTTTCATGGTCATCCTCCTTGTTCAAAATCATGTTAATATTATCACAAAGCGTTTGACAGATATATGAATTCTGCCTACAATTAGAACGAACACAGTTTATCAGAAGATTTCATTATGGCGTATCATTTGCAATGAAGATAGAAATGGAGGATGCCATGGTACCCAAGAACAGACAACATGATTATTTTTCGTTTGAATCCATCCTTGACCGTGAGGGAAATCTGATCTGTTACCATGTCACAATGATCGGTACGATTGAAGCGGACGGCCTGGCCCGGCTGCGTTCTGACCTGGGCACGACAGGTGACAAGAAGATGGCGTTCGGCAAGATTACACTGCGCGGCGTGGACCGTAAGATCAATGTCCTGCTGAGAGAGACGGACAGCCATATATATTATCATTCTGTCGATACCGACAACCAGCCGATTGACATCATCAACTATGCCGCCAAGGGCTGGCGGGCGGATGAGGTCTTCGAGTTCCGCGAAGGCGACCGTGTCCTGCTGGAAGGACGCGCCTATCTCAGGGAAGTGCCGAGCCGCTACAACCCGGAAGAAATGCGCCGGGAGCTGTCCGTGACGGTATCCGGCCTGTTTATCCTGGGCCGCAAGAAACGGGTGATGACAACCAATTCAATGATCGTGCCGCAGTCCAAGAACCATGCCATACGGGACGAACAGCCTGAAAGCAGTGAAAAGACGGAAGATGACGATGATGCGATGGCTGTCTTTGCCCCGATGGAAACAGAACCGGCTGAAGAAAAAAGGGAAGAAAAGCCGGTCTCGCCCTTCGGCGACCGCTTTACGCAAAGAGTCTTTACCGTCCGCAGCGATGATGACGATGAACTGGTCAGCCCGGCCGTCTTTGAAATCTGAGGCTGTTGA
>JAFWCP010000216.1 GCA_017536845.1 Solobacterium sp.
GAAATGTTCGATATCATCAGCAACTGGATCGGCATGATCGACGGCAAGATGGTGCTGATGATTGACGAGGCTGATGTTGCATATGATTATCAGTGCTTTCTTGATTTTCTCGGCCGGCTTCGCTCGGGCTTCCTAAGAAGGGAAAGATACGATGATGCGAAAGTATTCCGGTCTGTCATCCTTGCCGGTGTGACCGATATCTGCTGTCTGGAAAGCAGAAACCGTGATAACCATGCAGGCAAGGCCTACATTCCCTGGAACATCGCGGTACCATTCAGAATTGACATGAGCTTCAATCCCGATGATATTGCCGGCATGCTGGAAGAATACGAAAATGACCATCATACAGGGATGGATATTCCGTTTATATCACGATTGATTTATGACTATACATCCGGGTATCCGTTCCTTGTATCCAGACTCTGCCAGATCATGGATGAAGAACTGCCCGAATTCGAACAGCCATGGTCACGGATGGGTATGGTTGAAGCAGTCAAAAGCATCCTGAAAGAAACAAATCCGCTGTTTGCCTCACTGTCCGCCATGGTGACAGACGATCCTGAGATATCTGATATTCTGAAACGGCATCTGCTCAGAGGAGAGAGAATTGCATACATGCCATATAATGCTCATCAGCAGCCGTTCCTTATGTATGGCTTTCTGAAGGAAAAGGATGATAATACTGCAGCTGTTGCCAACAGGATCTTTGAGACAAGACTGTATAACAGATTTCTTGGCGAATCCAGGTATCAGGAAGCAGCTGCAGCGATGGCAGAGCTGAACCGCAGCGTCTTCACCCGTGAAGGCTTCCTGAATGTACCATTGATACTGGACCACTTTGCCAGGGCATATGAGGATATCATCGGAAATGTTGAGAAAAGGTTCAACGAAAGAGATGGAAGAGAACTGTTCCTGCTGTATCTGAAACCGATGATCAACGGTACCAGGAATTACTATATTGAAGCGGAAACAAGAGATCAGACAAGAACAGACGTCATCGTTGACTATCTTGGAAAACAATATGTCATTGAACTGAAGATCTGGCATGGAAAGAGATACAACGAAGAAGGTGAAAAGCAGATAACAGACTATCTTGATTACTACCGGCTGGATACAGGCTACATGATGTCGTTCAACTTCAATAAAAAGAAAACAGCCGGTGTAGAGAGAATTGTCATAGGAGACAAAACACTCTTTGAAGCAGTTGTATGATTCTGAATTTGGTTTAAAAATATGACCCGCAAATCACCTTTACATTTGATTCCCATGAAGGCTTTGGCGATGCGCAGAATCTGAGGATGTGTCTTTTCCGGCATATCGGCTTTTTTCATGCACACCGGCATCATTGAAGGAAACCATGGCAGATGGTACAATGCATCTGTAACAGAGATTCATCCCTGTATGGAGGTAAAACAATGTTCTGCGAAAAATGCGGCACCCGCCTGCCTGATGATGCGGTTTTCTGCGAAAACTGCGGCAATAAGGTCAGCCAGGAAAGCTATATCCCACCCCAGTTCCAGGAACCTGAAACGGAACCGCAGCCGGTGGAAAAGAAGTCTTCCGGCGGCATCGGCAAGCTGATCCTTACCGTGCTCCTGCTTGCTGTTCTTGCCGGCGGCGGTTATCTGATCTGGCACATTTTCTTTGAAGTCCACGATCCCGGCTATATCCCCGGCCCGTATCCCGGAAACAATACAGCATCCGTCACCGAAAACACAAACCAGGATGTCACCGTAACGGATGTCCCACAGTCAGAACCGGTGGTGATTCCGGACACACCCCAGTCTGAGCCTGCTTCAGACAACCCGGTACCGGACAATCCTGTCGTGACAGAGCCCGCAAATCCCGGCAACGATGTCCCCGGTTTCCCCGACGTACCACAGGGTACGGAACACTCATATTCCGACTATTCAACGACGCAGAAACCCGGCTATGATGAATTCTCCTGGCTGGCGGGGGATTACTTCTTTTCCTATGACAAGGTCACCGATACCGGCCTGCTTCTTGGCGGCTGGAAAGCCATGCTCAGATATCCGATGTATGGCTCCGACCTGGCCAACCTCAATCTTGACGTCAACCAGGACGGCACGGTTTCCGGCACCCTCACCGGCAATGTCTTTGTCGACATGGAAGGAAACTTCTCCGAAAACATGTATACGCTTGAGATGTCGGGCGTCCTGATGGATGGCTATCTGACCCTGACGGATCATGACAAACTCTACATTTCCATTGACGATTTCCGCGAACATGACGGCATGCAGTACGCCATGGGTACAGGCGAAACCACTTCCGGGACGGAAGTTACCGTCCTTTTGATGCGGCCGTAAAGAAACAACGGCCATTCAGGATACTGCTATGAAAACGGATATGACCCTCTTTCGGTTCATATCCGTTTTCTGTAAGCAAAGGTGCATCTCAAAGAGAACCCTTTGTTATTCTGCTGATGGTATGATCCAGCTTCCGAAGATTCCACGTTCCATGACGTCTGCTTCAAAATAACCAGGAACGTCTTTTTGAATAGTGATCAGATCTTCGAACTCTTTCCAGACGTCATACCATGCGTCCGGAACAGCATCGTCAAGCCGCATTTCCCAGACACGTGCGCAGAGCACCCCTTCTTTCTTAAAGTATTTTTTAAACAAGGTGTTTGCCTTGCGCTTTTCGTTGTTTTTCAACAATGCCAGAATTTCGTCTGCCTGCGCGGCGGTAAGTGCAGATTCATACAGGCAGTAATAACAGTCATAGGCTTTTTTCGGGTCATTGCACCGGCGAAGAAAGACAAGCGGCCTGTCTTCTGTATGCACTCTGGCAATCAGAAAGCGGCAACGTTTCTGGTCCGTGATGATGATTCCATAGCGAAGATGGTAGATGAAAGGTTCAACATCCATAACTGTTTTCTCCTGTATTTGATTGACGGTTTTATACAGCCTGCCTGATGAAGGTGTCTTACGGATTCTGGTCCCACTCGACCAGCTGTTCGGCACACTTCTCAGCGCTGGCAAATCCGAAGTAGCGCATCTGCACGCCGGCAGTCTTGCAGTTCTTTACGATATTCCAGTACTGGCTGTGGCTGATGCAGTTGTTCTGGATCCAGACAACATCCGCATTGCGGATGATCTCCGGACTGAATGTCAGGTTTCTGGCGTCAACGAATTTCACATTCGGCAGCATCGGCCGGATCGCTTTCAGGAATGTTTCATGGCCGCCGAAAACAACGGTGCGTTTCTTTGTTTCATAAGGGTAGGTGTAGTTCTTAACCGGTACTTCACGGATTTCATTTTCCCGGTTGAATACCAGCGTCCTGAGGTCGGCAAGCTCCCTGTGTTCCATCCGCAGCGACTTGAGTTCCTTTTCATACTTTGCCCTGTCCGCATCGGCCGCATGCTTTTCCGTGCTCAATGCCGTTTTCAGGCTCTTGATCTGTTTCTTTGCCTGCTCCAGTTCTGCCTTCAGCTTTGAAGTATCCTCTTCGACAGGACCGTCGGAAGCAGCAGCTTCCCGGTTCTGCGCTGCGGCCACCTTTCCCCAGTACCCGCCCAGGCTGGCCGGTACATTTTCTTTTGCCGGAGTCTGTGCAGGATTTTCTTCGAAAGGCTCTTCTTCTTCGAAATCAAAGTTCCAGTCATCCAGGCTGAACTGCCTTGCCTGGAATGTGTGCAGGAAGATCATTTCCGCCGTATCCGTGATCCGCCGGGCTGCGGCTTCTTCCATACCTTCGGAAACCAGCCGCTCCCGATCTGCTTCAAACGGATGCAGGCCGACCGGCACAACACCGCGGCAGAGCCGGTAGATGATCTGAGCATAGTTCAGGCCGTTATGCTTTTCATGATAATAGTCCAGCTGTTCCGGCGGAGCCGGCCTGTCCAGCCAGCCGTTTTTGTTATACTCCATGCCGCCATACCATTCATCCCAGTCGAAGTCATCCTCTTCATTCTCATCCACATACCATGGCAGCATCTGCTCCACATATTCCATCAGCGTACTGCCGGAGCCGACCAGCCATGCCATATCATCTCCGCTGTCAATGAGATAGAACATGGCAAAGCAAAGCTCATACGGATCCTGAACCGTAAAACCATCCAGAATTCTTGCGATTTCCCGGCTCCCGCTTTCTCTTGCGGCTGTTTTCCGGTCCATGGTGATCAGAAGGCGGAAGGTTGCCTCATATACAGTTCTGGCGTGGTCCAGGTCATCAATCTGTTCTGCGATGTCGCTGATCCTGGATATGTCGGGAAGGGTGTCGAAGGCACCGGGCATCCCCGGGAATCCCTTCGGCGGCTGGAAGGCAGCCTTATCCGAAAGCAGGGATTCTTTTGCGTTTTTCAGCTGCAGAGAAAGCTTTTCGATTTCCTTATCGAACCATGCATTGCCTTTCATCTTCATGGTGAGCAGTTCCTTCAGTTTTTCCCTGAAGTGCGTGCATGCGGACTGTATATCCTCTTCCGGGATCAGTTTCAATAAGGCCAGATATTGATCCGCCGGCGGGATTCCCTGGGCGTTTGCTTCAGTCATGACATTATGTTCAGGATAACGCCGGATGATCAGGTGGAGTACCGCATTGATCAGGTCAGAGCTGAAGCACGGATGGCTGAAATCCAGGGGCAGATACAATGCGTCAGCATCACCCGCCGTATCCGGCAGGATCTTGTAGGCTTCATGCATCTTTCCGCATGCCCGGATCCTGCTCAGGATCCATAAAGCCGCGCCGATCTGCAGTTCGCTGTTATAATCCAGGTGGTTGTAGGTGTTTAAGGGTTTCATCTCGTTCAGGACAACGGATTCCACAACCGACTTCAGGCCAAGGGAGCCGAATTCTTCTTCCGCCTTGTCCAGAAACTGCAGCAGTGTTTTTTTCCGCTTTGCGCCAACGAACCCATCCAGGCAGAGATTGAGATCAGGATCAACATCCCTGGTGATCTTTTTGAGTTTCTCGATTTCGGATTCGATATACTTCTTCCGTTTGTTTGGAGTGTTAAACCTGGTATCTGCGGAAGGGCCGCTGACAGGAGTGTCCTTTGCCTGCTTCTGTTTTCTGTGTTTCATTACGATATTCCTCCTTGATGAAGGGTGTGGTGATTATCTGTATCTGCCGTGGCAGCGTTTGTATTTCTTGCCGCTGCCGCAGGGACAGGGGTCGTTAGGCCCGACTTTGACAATTCTTCTCTCGCCGTATTTCCCTACCGTCGCGAAATTGTCGATGGTAGACAGGCTGACATTGCTTCCCATCGCCTTGATTTCATTCTGCAGCGCCTTCATAGCTTTGGCCGCTTCGACAGATCCCGGTACAAGGGTGGGCAGGGAAGTCAGGCCGTTGGGGTACTCCTTGCGGAAAAGATCCATCGGTTTCCAGCCCCGCCGATGTCTCAGATTGATGCTGTTGGCAAATTCGTTGATCAACATCGTCAGCTCATTCAGAAACTCCATCGATGGAATTGATATTGGTTCTTTGCGGCCGGCAGGACTGCTGTCAGAACCCTGACCTCGTTCTGGCCCAAAAGCCAGATCCAGGATTGTCTGTAAAAATTCCATCATGTCAAGCTGGTCCGTAGAATAAGACGCCCAGATCTCCCGCATGAAATCCGTCTCCCCGCCCAGAGTCTTGATCTTTTCTTCCAAAGCTGTGTATTGCGGTGTCCGGATATAGCCGTTTTCAACCAGTTCTATGATCTCCTGCTCTGTCGGAATGTAGAATTCCACA
>JAFWCP010000217.1 GCA_017536845.1 Solobacterium sp.
CCCTTATTCGTGGTTGAAAATGGCCTCGGTGCTGCCGATACCATTGAGGCAGACGGATCCATCCATGACAGCTACCGGATCGATTATCTCCGCAATCATATCCGGGCGATGAAGGAAGCCGTAGAATATGACGGCGTTGACCTGCTGGAGTATACGCCTTGGGGCTGCATTGACATTGTCTCTGCCGGCACCGGTGAAATGAAGAAGAGATACGGTTTTATCTACGTCGAGCGTTATGATGACGGAACGGGCGACTATGCCAGAAGGAAAAAGGATTCCTTCGAATGGTACCGTAAGGTCATCGCATCCAACGGGGAAGAGCTTTGATGGAATACCGTACATTGAATAACGGAATCCGGATGCCGCTCTGCGGGTTCGGCACCTGGGACTTAAGAGGAAACGAGTGCGTTTCCTGCGTGGAAAAGGCGATTGACCTTGGTTACCGGCTGATTGATACTGCCATCATGTACGGCAATGAAAAGGAAGTCGGCCAGGCTGTTCATAACAGTTGTGTGCCAAGAGAAGAACTCTTCCTGACCACCAAGGTCAACGGCGGTTTCGCTTCTTACGCAAAGACAAAGAAGGCGGTGGAGCACAGCCTTGCCGTTATGAATCTTGATTATCTTGACCTTGTCCTTGTCCATGAGCCATACCACGGATACATTGAAATGTACAAGGCGCTTGAAGACCTGTATCAGGAAGGAAAGGTGAAAGCCATCGGTGTTTCCAACCTGAACCGCAGGCTGTACGATGCCCTGCTGAAAAAGGCCGCAATCGTCCCGATGGTCAACCAGGTGGAATGCCATGTCTATTATCCCCAGCTGGCATTGAAGAAATATCTGGAGGAAAACGGCACCGTCATGGAGAGCTGGGCGCCGTTTACCGAAGGCAGAAGGAAGATCTTCAGCGAACCGATCCTGAACGAAATCGGCAGAAACCATGGCCGGACAGCCGGCCAGACTGCCCTCAGATATCTCGTACAGAACGGGATCGTGGTCATTCCAAAGACAAGGAATGAAGAACGGATGAAGGAAAATATTGACCTGTTTGACTTCACCCTGAGCGAAAATGAGATCACGGAGATCCAGACCCTTGACGGCGGAAAGTCGCTGTTTGGCTGGTACGAAGCGTAAAACGGATAAAGACGCATGCGGATTCAAAAGGCCGTCATGACAACGGCCTTGCATCAGAGCATGCGTCTTTTACTGTGCTTCTTTGGGAAAGCGGACAAGCGGGAGGGGGACGGAATACACGCCGTCCACACACTCCAGATGGTAGATTTCACAGTTGCCGACGTAGGTATTCCAGTAGCTGCCGTGTGAATCAGGGGTCAGGTATTCCAGAATGCCTTTCATGGCAATGGCATGGGTGGAGATCAGGATGGTTCCTTCCTGATGACGGATATCTTCCATGAACCTGCCGCTTCTTTCGACAACGGAAGACAGCTGTTCCATCCCATCCGGGGCAGGGTGATGGACAAAGTCGCGGAAGAAAGCCAGCAGTTCCTTTGAAGGATGGCGCAGGTCAGCGCCTTCATAAGGGCCGTAGTCCATCTCAATTAACCGCTCATCAACCGTCAGCGCAGCCGAAGTCATCAGCAGGGCCGTCTCTTTGGCCCGGATCAATGGCGAGGAATATACATGGTCAAAGACATAGCCGTTTTCCGCGATCCACGATCCCGCCCGAACTGCCTGGGCCCTGCCTGCTTCGTTCAGCGGCAGGTCGCTTCTTCCCTGCAGGACGCCCGAGCGGTTCATGGTGGTTTCGCCATGCCTGATCAGCAGGATCCTTGACTTC
>JAFWCP010000218.1 GCA_017536845.1 Solobacterium sp.
CGTTTTCTGCGGCACGAAAAAACCCGTAAGAGGATTCTCATACGGGTTCTTCTGTCTATTACTGTGATTCAGTGATCCGGGCCTTTGTATTCCAGGCACATCATTGTCAGGTCATCAGACTGTTCGGCTTCGCCGACAAAGGCATCGACCGAGCTTCTGACTGTTTTCAGGATTTCCCTGGGACTTTCCCCGGCGCAGGTGTTCAGGGCTGCCATCATCCGTTCCGTGCCGTACATTTTCAGGCTGCTGTCAGTCGCCTCCGGCACACCGTCCGTATAGACAAAGAGTTTATCACCCGGTGCCAGCTGCAGTTCATACTCCTTATAGCGGACACCTTCCATGCCGCCGATGACAAATCCGTGTCTGTACTTATAAAGCTCAAAACCGATGTCCTTCCGGTATACAGCCGGGTATTCATGGCCGGCATTTGCGGCCGTCAGCCTGCCGGCAGACAGTTCCAGGATGCCCAGCCAGACCGTCACAAACATATCGGCCTGGTTATTGTCGCACAGGTCATTGTTCGTCTTCGCCAGGATCGCGGCGGCGCTGTGCTAAGCTCTGGCATAATCTTCAAGAATCCGCTTGGAGATCATCATGAACAGGGCGGCCGGGATTCCTTTGCCGCTGACATCGGCAATCAGCAGGCATAAATGGTCTTCGTCAATCAGGTAATCATCGTAGAAATCCCCGCCGACGTCCCAAGCCGGATCCATGGAAGCGTACAGGTCAATCTCTTTCCGATCCGGAGAGGGCGGGAAAATATGCGGCAGCGAACTCTTCTGGATGACCCTTGCCGTGGTCAGTTCCTTGACGAGCTGTTCCTGCGCCTTGATCTTGTTCTCCTGTTCCATTTTTTCCCGTTCCATCCGCCGGATCGTATCCATCTGCCGGTTCAGGGCCAGGCTGGTCCGGTCAATCTCCTGATGCATGGTTTCAAATTCCCCGATTGAGAAGGGTTCTGCTTTGATGGGCTCCAGTTCGCCTTTGCCCATGCGTATGATCCCCGTCAGCAGGGTGCTGAACTGATCCATGAACTTCCGCAGCCACAGTCGGTAGATGATCAGGGCCACCAGGAAGACGGCGCCGGCGATGACTGCAACGGTCCGCCGGACAGTGCGGATGACCTGCTCATAGTTTTCCATGGAAACCTCACGCACCAGTGTCCATTCAGGGGATGACATCGTCATGGAAAAGGCACAGACAGACGTTCCGTTTTCATTGCGGAAAACGCTGCCGCTGTTGCTTTCGCTGATCAGGCGGTCCGGATCCAGGCACAGATTCTCGCCGGTATGGCAGATTTCTGCCTTTTCCGCAGTGAAGAGATGCCCATCCTGCAGGGTGGGGAAAAGCCTTTCGAAGATGGTTTCGTCCATGAGCATCAGCGCATACAGTTCACCGTAATTTACGTGCACGGATTTCCAGGCGGCAATCATGACGGTCTGCGGCATCTTATCGTCTTCAAATCCGTAAAGCGAAGCGCACGATACCGGACCGGCCCATACGGTCTGTCCAAGCGGCGCAGCCAGGATCTTTGACATGATCTGCTGCGGCAGCGGGTTCTGTCCGGGATCATCCAGAAAGAAGTTGGCTTCGGGAAGGGCTCCGAAAAGGCTTGTGTCCGCCCGCATGAAGAGCAGGCCAAAGATGCTGTCCTGCCGTGAGATCACGCTCCGCAGATAATCCCGGCATAAGATCCTGGCATGGACAAGCTGGGCCGTCGTGGAATAGTGGTGTTCCGCATAGAAAACCACCTGGGCATCCGTCATGGCGTTTCTGACTTCACTGATCGATTCCTCAATCAGCGGCGTGACCGAACGGGAGACAAGTTCAAACCCTGCCGCATTCTTGTCCTGCTCCTGCTGCAGCATGAGTTTCGTATAGGTCTCAGAAAAGATCACCGTCCGCCCGACGACGACAAACAGCACCATGGCAATCACCGGCATCAGCATCCGGACCTGCAGGGAGGATAATATCCGTTTTATGGCTGCACCTCCGTTTTGGCACCGTGGTTCTGATACTGTTCCGGGGTATAAGGCTCGATGCCGTTGGCGATCTGCGCCTGATAGACCAGGGGGACAGTGATGTCCGCCGCATGGTTCCACATTGCCTGATAGGCATAGAAGACTTCCGGTTCGCCCAGCTGCGCCAGGGTGTCTGTGACTTCTTCCTGCAGCCGGCTGAATTCTTCGTCTGATTCCGCAAGACACAGATCCACGGTGACATCATCCAGGATGGCTTCCGCCTCGGCCAGGATGCGCAGCTGGTCCCGGCTGAGGCTGCTCATGCAGGAAGAAATCGCTTCGCCGCAGTCGTTGCGGAAGTCAAGGCCTCTGGCCTTGTAAGCGGCATCCGAAGGCAGCTGTACGCCATAGTGTTCGCAGATATCCTTTGAAATATGATTGGTCATATTCGCCGCTTCGTATTCCCGGGAGATCGCGACAAAGTCAAGCGCATAACCGTCAGGATGAAGCGTGTTGTCACGCAGGATCGGCCAGCTGCCGGAAAAACCCTCGTAGCGCCCCATTGATAATAATAATTGTCGGCCGATGGATGGCCGGTGTTGTATTCATCAAGTTGCTGCTGTCCGTAGGCCGTCAGGCGGGGAATGCCGTCCCCGTCATATTCCCATGTCACGCCCTGCTCGCCCATCATCGCCTGGCGCAGGAAATCAGGGTCGCACATGTAATTGAACAGCCTGAGCGCCTGCTCCTTGTGCGGGCTGTTTGCGGAAATAAACCACATATACATGGAACCGTTGCCCAGGAGCTGATAGACATTTGTGTACTGGTTGGCGGCGGTCGGCACCGTTGCGTATCCGGCAAGGGTATCCGGGTCTGTCTTCACCTGACTGTCGTAAAGGGAGTTTTTGCCGTTGACAAGGCCAAGGTACTGGCCACGTCTGCATTTGACTTCAAACTGCTCGGTAGTCTGGGTAAAAACATCCAGGTCAAAGGAACCATCCTGTTTTCCGGCCCGGTAAAGCCGGTTGTACCATTTCATCGTTGACCACCACATGGAATGTTCCGCATCCGTATAGCCGTCAAAAACCTCGTTGGTGAAAATGTTGTTCTGGTACTTGCAGGCTGCCCAGTAATCAAGGCTGAGTTCTTTTCGGAAGGCTGTGGCATATCCTTTGAAGTTTGAAGCGCCGAAAAGATACGTGGGATATCCTTCTTCCGTGAACGGGTGGCTGGCGTGCATCTGCATGAGCACGTTCAGATAATCTTCCTCGCTGTTGATGGTAGGATAGCCCAGTTCCTTATAATAATCCCAGCGGACAATGTAGCCGCGGTTGTAGGAGCTGTTGCTGAAACCGACGCCGTTGCAGCCGATTTTCTGGGGGGATGAAATAAAAGCCGTCCCCGTTATTCAGAAGCTGTTTGAACACATCATACGCCAGCCTGGTTTCCCCGGTCAGAAAATTCGGCACATATTCCTCCAGGTACGGGTCGGCATTCAGGGCGACGCCGTTTTCCAGAATTGCGGCAAGGTTGTTGTTCGTGGCAACGATATCCGGCAGGTTCCCGCTCGCCAGGCCGGCAGCATAGTCCTCCGCAGAGAGATACACAAACCTGATTTTCACATCCAGCTGGTCTTCCAGATACTGCCACATGCTGAGCTGGTCCTCACCGTCAATGCGACTGCCGGAACGGTCGCTGACA
>JAFWCP010000219.1 GCA_017536845.1 Solobacterium sp.
GCTTGATGGTGCCCAGTTTTGTGACCACCCGCATATCTCCGTTCCAGCTCCAGTATCTGAGTCTGCCGCCTGTCTGCTGTTCAAATCCGCCGTTATACAGCTTTTCCTTTGTCAGTTCATCCGGCCAGTTGTATCTGCGTACAGGATAGGCAATGTCAAACTGCGCATCATAATGGCTGGAACGTTCTCCTTTTTTGAACTTTCTTTCGATCATCTCTTCTTTGGTTTCATCAGAATTGTTCGCATACCAGACAGCATCGTTTTCACCTTGGTCTTTGACTGCTTCATCAAAGGCCACAAAGGAATAGCGTCCTTCAAGAAGAACGTCGATGTACTTTTCCATAAAGAGCCGGCAGTAGCTTGCCAGTACCGAGTTATGGAAGCCTACATAGGATCGCGCACCTTTGTTCATGATGGCATTCGCCATGGAATAATCATACTGTGAGGAATCTGTGCCATGGCCGGTGCCCATTGATTTGCAGCACTCGGAGAAAACGTGCGTATCGTTCAGTTCACCGTTTTCGTACTGGTGTTTAAAGAACTGCGGGCTGATGGAATACCGGCTGTTGACAACAATCAGATCATGATTCATCAGTTCAAGTTCATACTTTTTATTCTTGTTGTCGTCAGCGGCTTCATGCAGCACGTAGATAGGAATACTCACGGTTGCGGTTGAATGGCCGGTTGTCTCTGTCCAGGTGCCGATGGTTCCGTGGGTGCTGACGCAGACGACATTGTAATCGCCGAAGTTACGGTAATCATCTACGGTCGGATCGACAATCAGCGATGTCTGCATGCCTTTGTCATCCCACTTCTTCTTCAGGGTTTCGTAGAAACCTGTACGGTAGTCGATCGAACTCTGTTTGGTTTCAAAAGCAGGGAATGAATTCAGGATCAGACAGCTGAGTGATGCGTCTTCCTTATAGGGAGCCTTATAGACATCTGCTTCGGAATTGATTGCTGCTGAAGGCATTTCGCTGTCATTGCCGGCAAGTGTCAGCGATTGCGTACCTGTGCTCTGCTGGGCATACAGGACGCCGCCGTAAACACCTTCCGGATAGATGAAGGTGATGAATTCATTATCATCGTCAAAGCCGATGGAGTTTTCCTGAATCAGCCCTTCGCCCTCAAGGCCTCTCAGAAGATCTGAAATCAGATATTTCTTTCTGCCGTTGGACAGACTGATGTATTCCTCACTGTTCAGAAGCGCATCGATTTCTTCGTTGACAGTCTTCATGGCACTGATTGCCGAAACAGAGAGCGGCTGATAGGACTGTACGGCAACGGTATTGGATGTAACCGCAAGATAACTGGCGTGAAAGCTGTAGGTGTTCGCTTTGAAATCGCTCAGGCTGACCTTTGCGCTGTAGACGCCGTCATCGGCAATGTCGTCAGCGCCGGTGCCGTCATCCTTCATCAAAACCGTACTGTTATAGGACTGATCCGGGCCGTATTGTAAGGACACGCCATCAGCACCTGCGTGGAAATGGAGATACAGATAAACTTCATTTTCTCCCTTGCCCAGGATGAAGCTGTCTTTATCCGCTTCCAGCGTCATATTGCCGTTGTCAAGGGCACCGGTCAGTTCATCAAAATGATACTCATTGCCGTCAATGGTAATATCCCCCTTGGCCATCAAACCGGTCATGGTATCGTAGTAATACGTATTGCCGGCCTGATACTGATACAGCTGAGCAAGCACACCGCTGATGGTGACCCAGCCTTTGATCATCTTTCCGTTTTCATCGTATCTGATCCATTTGCCGGACTTGTTCTTCATGCATTGGTAGGTGTAGTCTGCCATGCCTTCATCCGCGTGGTCTGCGTTGAAGTGAAGGGTGGCGTCATCCCAGTTATCTTCATCCTGGTAAATGTAAGGCATCCAGACTTCCTTGCCAAACGCCGCGGCACCATCATAGATGGCATCCAGCCAATACCAGGCATCTGATGCAGGGTCATAGATTTCCCTGCCTCTTTCCAGGCCGTAGACAGTGTCCCAGATGTTTTTCGGGTCACCCGATACACCTTGTTTCTGGCCGTTTTCATACCAGTAGCGTTTCCCGTCGGAGCCTGTCTTCCAGACAAGATGATCTTCCGCCTGTACCGGGAGAATCATTGTGAGCATTGCTGAAGAGACAGCAGCAATCAACCATTTTCTTTTCATATTGTTCTCCTTCTGTGCCATCATGCATATGGCTTTCTTATTGCCATTATACTCACAGAAGCAGCGTTGGACCTTCCCCCCTGCGGGTAGTGTTTGCAGAAACTGAAAGCATCTCCTCCTACAATGAAGAAAAACCGTCATATTTGCTATTGCCTGAGTATTATGTTCCGCTTAACCGTTCAAACTCTCGAGAATTATCAAAAGCGAAAAGGAGACATTTGATACA
>JAFWCP010000220.1 GCA_017536845.1 Solobacterium sp.
CATCCGATGGCACTGATCTCACAGAACTTGTGGAGAAAGCCGTTGCCTGGCTGACCGAGCACAGCTTCTGACAGCATCTCTTCGAAGTTCTCTGCATTATCTGATGATTCCCGCTTCTGTTGATGATTCGACCGTTGGTTTCCGGTCTGATGATACGGCAGTACGGTCTGAATGGCGCAGGAAGAGCTCCTCAGTACTCCAAGCGTTAATCGCAGCTTCGCAAAGATCGAAAGAACCCGGGTATGGATGTACCCGGTTTTTTCATGCTTCAAAAGCATCATGAAAAAGGGGAGCACCCGAAGGCGCTCCCCTTTACTGATTGGATTGATCAGTTGATGATTGTTGTGTAATAGGTTGCTGAAGCTGTCCCGAGCTTCCAGAAGTAAATACCGCTGGTCGAAGAGTTGATCATGAAGTAGTTGCCGGTGGAGAAGGCCAGGTACGGATAACGGCTGGAGTACGTGTTGGAGGCTTTGACTGCCCCGCCGCTCATCGCCAGGCTCCATGCGCAGTAGCTGGAGCTCAGGGAAGAGTAGCTGTAGAGATAGTTGCTTCTGCTGGCGAGGTAGTAGCCCGTGCCGGCATTGCGGATGGAATACTTAGAGTTGAATGTCGCAACATTGAAGACATAATTGCTGGAGACATTTGTCAGCGTGTTTCCGGACAGGGTCATGCCGGAAGCGGCCAGGGAGACCGCACCGCCGGAAGAAGCGGATTCATACTTCTTGTTGCCGGAGATGCCCTTCATGACATACATGTCGGTGCCGCTGCCAAAGGTGATGACATAGCTGCCGGTCCAGTCGGACGGAGCGGATGTCAGCAGTGTATAGCCGGTGCCGCCGCTGCTTTCAGTATGCCTGTAGAGGGCATACAGCGTGATGTTGGCGGTCGGTGTATAGGTACTGGTCAGGATGCCGGAGGGCTGGACGGTCGCGTTGTTGACAGAGGATGTGACCCAGCCCAGGAAGGTGTATCCGGAAGGAGCACCGGCACTCGGCAGGGTGATCGAGGAATTTGAGTTGCAGGTCAATGAAGCGACGGCGGAAACGCCGGACGGGACGGAGAAGCTGACGATATAGTCAGTGCCGATGGCCGGTGTGTAGCTGTCGACATAGCTGTAGCCGCATACCGTGCAGGTATGGGTTGTGTAGCCCTGGGCAGTGTCTGTCGGCGGTGTGACAGCACTTGTGAAGGTGCAGTTTTCCGTTTCGGTATCGCCGCAGCTGCAGGTACGGGAGTGGGTTCCGTTGTTGTTGGAATGCCAGCTTCCATAGCTGTGTTCATGAGGCTGGCTGGCGCCGGCCGGATTGGTTGTGTATGTCGTTGTACCGGCAGAAGCTTCCTTCCAGAAGTAAATGCCGCTGGTCGAAGAACCGATCATGAAGTACTTGCTGGAAGAGAAGGCCAGATACGGATACCTGCTGGAAGCACTGTTGGCTGCCTTGACGGCACCGCTGCTCATTGTGAATGTCCAGCCGCAGTAGCTGGAGCTCAGGGAAGAGTAGCTGTAGAGGTAGCTGGATCTGCTTGCCAGATATGTGCCGGTGGAAGCGTTCTTCACGGAATACTTGCCGTTGTAGCTGGCAATGTTGAAGATGTAAGCATTGGATACATCATGCAGGGCATTGCCGGAAAGGCTCATGCCGGTGCTGGCATAGGCTGTCGCGCCGCCGGCGGAAGTGGATTCGTAGGAGCCCTGGCCGGAGAGGCCCTTCAGGGCATACAGGCTTGAAGTATTGCCATAGGTGATGACATATCTGCCGCTCCAGTCGGACGGTGCGGAGGTGACCAGTTCATAGACAGTTTCACCGCTGCCGCCTTCGGTGCGGGTATAGACTGCATACAGGGTTGTATTGCCGCTTGGCGTATAGGATGCGCCCGGTGCGTAGTACGAAGGCTTTGTCTGGGTCTCATTCACAGCGGAAGCAGACCAGCCGGTGAAGGTCCAGCCGGAAACGGCCGGTGCTGTGGAAGGAAGTGTGACAGCATCGCCGGAATACGCCGAAGCAGAGGTATAGGCGGAACCGTTGGCCATGAAGGTGACGGTATAGGATGTCTTCGCGGCGAAGATGATCTGCACGGTGCAGTCAGAGGACGGGTTGACCGTGAAGGTGTTGCCGTTCTGGGTGACGGTCGCGCTGCCGCTTGTGACTTTGTAGCCGGATGCGTAGTAACCGTTCTTCGGGGAGGCGGTGATCGTATTGCCGCTTACCGAAACGGTACCGTAGTTCGTGTTGCTGGAAGTTGCGGAGACCGTGTAGGAAACGGTGCTGCCGAACAACTGCCAGGAAGAGTAAACCGTCTGGACGGCATCAACATTGCCATGGCCGGGATAGGTGTCTTCGGAAGATACAGCGATCGGGAAGGCAACCTTGTTGGACTTGGCCTGGGAGAGGGAATAGGAACTGTAAGCCGGATCCCAGCTGCCCAGGGCGGACTTTGTCTTGGAAAGGGCGTCGCCGAAGGTGTCACCGTCTTTGACATAGCCCAGGATTTTCTGCATGTATTTCTGCTCGCCGGTGAAGGATACGGACTGGGAATAGCCGTACACAACTTCAACGCCCTTGCCGCGCAGGCCGGAGAACATCTTGTCGGTAGCCATGCCAAGGCAGATGCCCATGTAGACAAGGCTGTTGGGAGCGTTCTTTGTCATGTGGGCGGCAATGCAGTCGCCGTTGACATAGGCGTACCCGGAACCCTTTAAGGCGTTGTAGTATGTGCCGTAGGTGCCGGTCCTGGCGGCGGTGTCGGTGCTGGTGACGCCGGTATTGCTTGTCAAGCACAGGTAGGAACTGTTGGCTTTTGATGTATAGTCACCGTTGCTGCCGGAATAATCGGTGGTGCCGTGCGAGTCCAGGATGACGATCGCGCAGTTGGCAATGGTCTTGGCAACGTTGTCGACGGTGGCGTTGGTCATGGAGTAACGGTAGTTCGAAGAACCGCCGGTGGCAGCGTAGAGGGTCTGCCACATGGACTTGTAATACGGGGAATAGCTGCGGAAGGAAGAATCCGCATAGCTGCTGTTGGATTCCCAGTACGGCTGGATCAGGCCAATCTCAACGGAAGAAGGGCCGCCGATGCTGTTGAGGGAAGCGTGCGCGGAAATCTGATCTGCTATGGCTTCCGCATCTGCTTCAATGGCCATGGCTTCCGCGTCGCTGACATTGCCCACCGTGCCGTGCAGTTCGGCTTCCATGCGCGGGTCAAAGCAGCAGGGGATGCCCGTTGTTGTCTGCCAGACAAGGAAGTTTCCGTTCTGCTGGAGAGAGCCCTTAACATAGGTGGAAGAGCTTTCGATGGCCTTGATGACATCGGGAATCATATCGATGTAGTTGGCTTCGGTCAGGCGGCTGATGCCTCCCATCGGCCTTGCCGCGTTGACTTCGACCGTCATGATCTTTGCGAAGACATCTCTGTCAATGAGCGCATTTTCAGCGGCTGTGTAGACGTGATTGCTCTTGGTGGTCCTGGAAGCTGTTTCCAGAGCAGCGTTGGCCTGGATGTTCGTCATGCCGATGAGAATGATAAATGACATCAGCACAGACATCAGACGTTTCAGATTCTTTGACATACGTTTCTCCTTTATATCCTTGATGCGTCTTTGCATCTTTCAGAAAATTATAAAATCTGTTTTCTGAAAATTCTACAGGTACAGGGCTTTCAGAAAGTGAAAAAAGCGTCAGAAATTGAAAGAGTCATTGAAAACGGTTTTCATAAGATAAACAAAACAATGCTGACAGGAAAATCTTCTGATATCAGGGAAACGTGCGTCAGACAGAAGATCGGTTTCGCCTGTGGACTTCCATTGCTTTTCTAATGTAAAATGAGGGCATGAAAACAAAGGTACTGATCGTTATATCATTATTGCTGAGCGGCTGCGCCGCGCCGTCGGCCTATCGGACCGAAGGAAGCCGGCTGATCGGCGACTGGGAATGCCGGGAAAACTGCCGGGTTGTCGTGACGACGGGCGAGGGGACAGGCATGTCCTTAAGCGGCAATGACCGCGGGGTGCTGACCTGGCCGGGCAGCGAAGAGACCATTGATATCAACTGGCACGAAGACGGCTCGTATCTGATGATCGACTATCATGCCCTGGGGATTTCCTTTGCCTATGTCCTCGATGGGGATCGGCTGACCCTGACCGATGA
>JAFWCP010000221.1 GCA_017536845.1 Solobacterium sp.
ACATCGGCTCCAGAAGAAGAATCTGGAAGACAAACAGCAGGACGATGACAATGACGCCGAATAACAGCAGGTAGCGGCCGATTTTCCATTTCAGACTAATCTGCTTTTTCAAAACGGTAGCCAACCCCTCTTAATGTCACGATGTATTTCGCATATTCGCCCAGGTTCCGCCGCAGCAGCTTGATATGGGTATCAAGTGTCCGGTCATCGCCGAAGAAGTCATAGCCCCAGACATTCTGCAGCAGCTGCTCCCTTGTCAGGGCGATGCCGGCGTTTTTCGCCAGGTATGTCAGCAGTTCATATTCCTTGGGGGAAAGCTGTACGCGTTTGCCGTCCACGGTCACGATGCGGGCCGTGTAGTCAATGCACAGGCCTTCCGCCTGCAGGGTATCGCCGACTGCGGCCGAGGCATTGGTGCGCTTTAAGATCGCGTGGATCCGCATCATCAGTTCCTTTGTCGAGAAGGGTTTGACGACATAGTCATCAACGCCGACATCAAAACCATGGATCCGGTCATATTCCTCACCCAGTGCGCTCAGCATGATAAACGGCAGGTTCGGCCGGAACTTCCGGATCTCCTTGACCGCCGAAAAGCCATCGAGGTTAGGCATCATGACGTCCATGATGACAAGGTCATAATTGCCCTTCTCACACTTTTCCAGCGCTTCCATGCCGTCGCTTGCTTCATCGGTATCAAATCCTTCGTGCACCGCGTATTTGCGGATCATCTCACGTATCTTCTGTTCGTCATCTACAATCAGTATTCTTGCCATATGCAGCCTCCTGTCGGTTATTGTAACCGGCCTTCGTGAAGTTCATGTGAACTTCAGATCTTTTCGATGAATTCTACTGCCGGAAGGATTTCCTTGATTTCCAGATCCTCGATCGTGCCGGCATCGGCGTGACGGGCAATATCAGGATCGAGCGGTACCTTGGCCAGCACCGGCAGGCCGTACCTGTTCGCGATTTCATCAATGTGCGAACGGCCGAAGACAAACAGCTGCTCACCGCAGTACGGACATTCGACATAGGACATGTTCTCAATCAGGCCGAGGATTTTGACATCCATCATACGGGCCATGTTAATGGCCTTTTCGACAACCATGGAAACAAGCTCCTGCGGGCTGGTGACGACCACGATGCCGTCAAGAGGGATGCTCTGGAACAGGGTCAGAGGGATATCGGAGGTTCCCGGAGGCATGTCGATAAACATGTAGTCGACATCTTCCCATAAGACTTCCTGATAGAACTGCTTCAGGATGCCGGCGACCATCGGTCCCCGCCAGATCATCGGCTGGTCTTCTCTTTCCAGCAGCATGTTCGTGCTGATCACCTGCAGGCCGCTCTTTGTTCTGGCCGGGAAGATGACTTCGCCGTTGCCCATCGCCTTTTCATGGATGCCGAAGGCCTTGCCCTGGCTTGGGCCGGTAATGTCGCCATCCAGGACGGCAACGTTGTTTCCCCGCTTCTGCATCTGCGCAGCAAGCATGGAAGTCACGAAAGATTTGCCGACGCCGCCCTTGCCGGAAATGACCGCGATGGTCTTTCGGATCGTGCTGGACGGATGGGGTTCAACCCGGAAGCTCTGCGGCTGGCGGGAAGAACAGTCGGATACGCTGCAGCCTTCACACTTATGGTTGCAGCTGGAAGCGTTTTTATTCTCACTCATAGTTACACAACTCCTTAAACGCTGACTATTGTACAACAAAACGGAAAACAGTGCTACGAAATGACTGACCGTCATCCTTCCGTCGAAAATCACATTTGCCGCAATCCTGTTGATCTCTCTTCTGATCGTTGTGCTATCATATTTCGGTAAATTTATACAAGGAGGCAATCTATGGCTGGTTATGTAGTGGTCGGCGCCCAGTGGGGCGACGAAGGCAAAGGCAAGGTCGTTGACCTGCTGGGCGGCAGGGTCAGGATGGTGGTACGGTTCCAAGGCGGCAACAATGCCGGCCACACCGTCGTTGTCAACGGCAGAAAGACGGTTCTTCATCTTCTGCCCTCCGGCATTCTCAATCATGATGCACTGTGCGTGATCGCAGCCGGCGTCGTCGTCAATCCCTTCATCCTTCTGCAGGAAATCGATGCCCTGGAAGCCCAGGGT
>JAFWCP010000222.1 GCA_017536845.1 Solobacterium sp.
CTTCAAACAGCTTCTCAGAGTTTTCATCACCATAGCGTTCCACCAGCTCGCCAAGGGGAATCCTTCGGGCTTCCCGCAAAGCCGGGGTGTCTTCTTCCTGGATCCGTCGGATCAGTTCTTCCATCGGATCCTTTTTCAGATTGCCGATGCGCCATTCCGGTTTCATATGGGTGAAGTTGAAAAACAGGTCGTAAGTATTTGAAACATACAGGACAAGGTCATCTTCAGGATGAAGTTCGACATGGGAAGTATTGTCCTGCCATTGCCGGCACCATTCCCTTTCCGTCAGGTTATCTTCATAGTTCAGAAAGTACGGGACCAGTTCTTCCGGTACATGGTTCCGGCAGATACGGATGGGATATAGATTCATGTTTTCCCCATCACAGCTGCCGGCATGCACGAAGAAACGGAAGGAACCGCCGGCTGACGCTGTTCTTTCCGGCAGTTTCAGTGCATTGGACAAATGCAGCAGGTCAACAGCTTCCGGCCGGTTTTCTTCATTGAGGAAGACCTGCCAGCGCGGGCTGATGCCGTTTTCCAGCAGGATATCCGTTGCCTTCAGCAGTTCCGCAAACGCGCCTTTACGGCCGATATACCTGTCGGTGGTATCTTTCAAGCCGAAGAAAGTCAGCTGGACGCACTTCACGCCTTCTTCGCTCAGGAATTCCACATAGACCGGATCACGCACCAGCCGCCAGAAACTGGCCAGTTCAAATCTCTGCGGCATGGCATGGATGCTCAGTTCTCTGTCCCGCTGCCATCTTTCCCGGTAATCAGGTGCATAGTCCGGCTCCCGCAGCCAGCTGTAAAACGTGATGTTTTCATAGTACGGTCTGAAGCAGTCCACGATCCACTGATCCGCATCTGCTTCCATGATGCGGTTTGGCATATGGCCCAGCCAGCAATGCATGCAGCGGTTAGGACAGCCGTACAGATCCACCGCAATGGTCAGATTCTTTTTCATGTATCTCTCCCTGGAATGTTGTTGGAGCATCTGCGGTGAAGGCAAATAAGGCATCCGGCGGAAACCGGCAGCTTTCATCGCAGACATAACCCCGCAGCCAGTTTACACCGGCGGCATTGCGCAGGTACAGGCCTTTTGGAAAGGCTTTGTCCTGATCGAGCAGTTCGGAAAGCACTGAGACCGACTTTCCATTCCATCTGCATTGCTTTCCTCTCTCAAGCCTGGATTTTCAGTGTTTCCCAAAAGCATCCGGGCAGACAGCTGCGGAACGGAATGTTCCGTCATGGCCATGATAACCTTTCCTTCTGCATGCCTGTTCTGAATTGGCAAACACCGGCTTTCAGGAATTCTCAGACCTCAGATTTTTCCTTGCCTGTTCGTTATTGCCGGTGATCATGGCAAGCTTTTCACAATGCTCCATGTCAGGACAATTGCCGCATGTTTCATACTGCTTCATTTCAGCGCATTGACGGATCGGGCAGAGCGACTTGCAGAACGGGGTTTTGACGCCATCGGCCCGACAGCCGACGCAGTTGATCATTTCCGGCGTGATCATCACACCGTTGAGGCTGGACCACTGCTTTGCGACTTCTGCGCGTAAGGCATCATCATCCGCAATCGTGGCCTGACGGGCCTGGCACTCTTCACAGTTCAGACCGCAGTAAGCTATCAGCTGGTTCATCTTTTTCTCCTTGGTTTCAGAATGTTCATTTTTCATATGATTTCAGCTGCGGAAGGCCGGCAAAACCGTTAAACATATACAGGCCGTTTACCGCGTTGAATCCGACCGCCGCAAACACGCTGAAGCGCTCCACGATGCCAAAATACCGTGATGGTACCAGTCCCTGGCCGACGGCGCCGACCAGCATCATTGCTGACGCAATGGCGGCCGCAATGCCGACAGGCCGTAATTCGTGCTTCTTCACCGCGGCAAGCATCAGAATCACCAATGAGACGATGGAGAGCAGGACGACCGCTGCCGTCACGGCAATATGCATCACTTCCGCAAAGGAAGCAATCTCCTTGCCTCCATCCGCGAGCGGGAACATCTGATACCCGACAGCCGATACCCACATCATAATCGTAAACAGATGCATGCCCAGCCGGAACAGCCGTGATCCGGCCTTCGTTTCGGAAATGTATATGGATACACAGGTCGCTGAGACGACGCTGCCGATGTCATAGAATGCTGCCAGCTGCTGCCATAACATCCTTGACGGTGCACTCTGCGCTGAAAGGTCGCTGACCGCCTGAGCCATCCAGTCGTAACCCGGATATGCCGAAGGCGATATGACAACTGCCGCCGTATACGACAGCAGCGCCAGCAGGCCGCTTAAGCCAAGCCATTGGATCAGAGGACGTTTCATAAGGATGCCCCGCTTCTTTCAAACACAGCCTTTCTGACCTTGTCCCAGTTCCTGTTTTCGCACCAGTACACGGTTTTCTCTTTGACGTCATAGACCATGGAGACAACCGTCGGGCATACTGTCTGGGCGACTGCCTGCAGGATGGCAAAGGCGTCTTTGACATCAAAGCTTTCATCGGCTTTTTCGAGCATGGCTTCGGCCGTCTGGTATCTGTCCCAGCCCATCCAGGGATGTTTTTCGCTGTCCTGTTTGAACGGTGAGAAATTGGTCATCAGGCTGAAGGAGGGCTTTTCATAATATTGGATACCCTGGCCGGGGACGATGTGCAGGACATTCCCTTCGCCATCGGATAAGGCTCCCATGAAAGTCACGCCGGGCATGCTGGAGATGCCTTGGATTTCCGCCTGTTCTCTGACTTCCCCCAGGCTTTTCTTCTGCAGCAGGAAGTCAATGTCAAGATGCAGGATATTCTCCCTTCCTTCCTGCGGATCACTGCGGCTGTCAAAAGGCCAGCAGGTCGGCATGCCGACGAAGTCACCTCTGTTATTGGCCCCGAATAGCGGCAGCCAGCCTTCCTTTGCGTCAAGGATTTCAATATAGACGCCTTCTTCTGTTTCATGGACCCTATAGGTCATATCCAGAAGATCAAGATTCCAGCCGACGATGGTCTTATTACGGTTTACAACAAAGCTCGTACACATATCCGCTTCCTCCTCATTGTTTTTCCGATGTCCCGTAGGTTCGAATGAAGTGGCGGCTGAACGCTTCCACCTGTTCAAAAATATGCGGGATCTGGTCCGGATGACGGTCGCATTGATGGATCAGGGCGGAAATCGGTGCGGTATAGGAAAAGGCAAGCATGGCCGCGTCATCCTGAACCAGCAGCCCCTTTTCCATCATGCCCTTGAACACATAGGTAAACATCTCCGTCAGCCCTGTCAGGAAATGCTTTGCCGCAAGGTCCCTTGCCCTTTCATCCCGGAACTGTTCAATGGTCAATACCTTCCTTGTCATGATGATCTTTTCATCATGCACGGTAAAATCGACCATGTGCATTGTCATCGAGACCAGCTGTTCACAGGAATCCGGAATCGGCGGCAGGTTTTCCGCTGAGCCGAAATGAGCGGCATAATAGGCGATCATTTCATCCAGCAATGTATTCCAGATCTGTTCCTTGCTTTCAAAATGACGGTACATGGATGACTTTCCCAGTCCCAGTGACGCGGTCAGTTCGCGGATGTTCGTGCCGTCATAGCCGTATTCCGAAAACATCTTTAATGCCGCATTGAGAATTCTTTCCTTTGTATCTTTTGCCATATAATTCCTCCGAAACGATCTTCTGAAATTCAGTAAGACCTGCCCTCACTGACGGCGGCAGATGTACAGCAGATGGTTGTTCGAGCCAAGCAGTTCGCGTTTTTCCGCAAAGGCAAGATGCCAGGCGGCAAAAGCCTGAAAGTCCTCCTCGGATAAGGCAAAATCCTCGCGCTGCTCCACCGCTTCCAGCATGCCGTCCGTCCCGACTGTGGTAAGCCAGGTGATCGGTTTTCCGGCAAACAGGGATTCAAATTC
>JAFWCP010000223.1 GCA_017536845.1 Solobacterium sp.
TCAAGGTCGTCGACGATGTGGATTGTTTTCCCGGGAAGGCCGTATTCCCAGCGGGCAAACTTTTTCCCCGGCGGGTATACGAAGGGACATTCCGGCAACATGAAGTAGTCATCCGCTTTCACGTAATATTCAATCCAGTCCTGCCCGTTGTTGGGCCACAGGATGACCTTGCACATGCTGCGGTCAATCAGGACATCCGGCGCATTCTGGTGGTGCGGCGCATACACCGTGTGGCCGTTGGCATAGCCGTTTTCCGGTTCCATGACATGCATGCTGTGGGTCAGTATGACCTTGGTGCTGGCATAGAGGGCACTCTCTTTGCCGATTGCCCGCAGGGAGCCATGTTCGGCAATGATTTCTCCCTCGGCGTAGATGGCTTCTGCATCTCGTGACGTGGCGATGACATTGCCATGGACACCGACAAAGCTGCGGGCATAGACCGCCTCGGCATTGGCTTTCAGTTCCGCATTCGCGTTCGTGTTGAAAAAGACCACGTCCGCTGAAATGGCATGATCATCACCGGCCACGCAGTTGAGCCTGCCGTCAATGATGACATTTTCCCTGGCTGTAATCGCATTGCCGTCCTGTGAAACAGCAGTGACATCGCCATACAGGAGGATATCATGATTCCAGGCAAACATCGGGTTCTGCGTTGTCAGCGTGCCTTTTTTCATATCGATACTCCCTGCATAGATACTGTATGTATCGCCGATAATCGTGACGTTTCCGCCATCCATCTCAAAAGTATTGCTTTGAAAGGCAATTCCTTTTTTCGTCGACACAAATACCTTTCCTTTTATTCCGCTTTTGATCGTATTGACTGCCGTCTCATCTGATGTGATGATCAGGTCTGCTGTTGTACCGGTGATAAAACTCTTCGTATAGACAGCCGCGATATTGTCCGAGTCGTTGCTGATGGTGGTTTTATTCAGGCACTGGAAGGCACCGGTATCACAATATATGCAATTGAAGCCGTTGCTCGTAATCCTGGTCGTTCCGCCGGTCAGAATGATGTCGGCATTAGCTGCTATACCGCCGACACAGGTCAGTTCACCGCCTTCCTGGTAAAAGTCTGTCAATGTTCTCAACGCAATTTCATCTCCTGTCAGTCTGACTTTCCCCGCAGTAAGTTTCACGAAGGGCCTCGTGTCCGAAGGGCAATGGTATACTGCATAGTGCCAGGCTGATTCCGCCTCGACATCAGCCTCAAAAAAGATATTCCCGCCGGTTTTGATACATACGCCATCGGCAGTGATATGGCTGCTGCCGCCTTCAAAACTGATATCCCCGTCCTTCGAATATAGCGCAGGGTCCCCGCCATGCGCCTCTGCATACAGATCATTGTTTACAAAGATTCCGCCGTCCATGGTCGTCAGGCATGACCCGTCGCAGTCAATACCCGTCAGGCCGTTGATCATAATATCGCCTCTGTTGGTGATAATGCCGTCCCCATAGCTGTCGACATTCAGCACCCCGGCGATGTTTTCGAACCTGCCGTTGTCCATGGCAATTCCCCTGCCGACATTTTCGATGGCGGCAATGCTGGTCTCAAACTTTACACCGTACGAGGATGCAATCCCGGTGCCTTTCTTGTTTCCCTCGATCAACAGATCCGCACTGCATTCCACGCTTTCGGCCGTGATGGCATCCCCGGAACGGCATTTGACGGTCAGTTTCCCGCTGCCGCTGATTTTCAGATAGCCTTCACAGTAGATGGAAGACAAGACCGGCTCACCTTCCACGATCAGTTCCGTATCACGGTAAAACACAGCCTTGGTACCGTCGCCCAGGCTTTTTGCAAATACCACGTCATACTGTGCCCTTACCGGCATGATTTCCATGACCATGAAGATTCCCATGATCACGGCAAGCCATTTTCTGATTCTCTTCAGCATACCTTTTTCCTCCTTATGATTTCTGAAAAATGATCGGTGTATTGCTTATCTTGAAACCATTATAGAAGGAATCGCTGCACAGTACTTTCCCCCCTGCGGGTAGTCTTGTTGCCAACAGGCCGAAAAAAAACACTGCCCGATAGGCAATGTTCAGAATGGAGAAAAGAAAAACAGCTCCTTGCGAAGCTGTCAGATTCGTCTGTACATGAACGTACATTCACTGTCATAGTCCGGTTCCAGCGGGATGTAGCAGTCATTTTCCGCCAATGTCCGCATGTCAAATACCTTGGTGTAGTAATTGATCAGCCGCTCGTCCCCGGCCGCATACAGATAGATCATGTTCACCCCGATCTTTTCAGAGACCTCCTGAATGATCGGATAAATGAACATCGGATAGAAATATTCGCCCAGTCCACGGATCGGCCTGCCGTTTCTGCCGGCTCTGCGACGATAGTTGTCATTCACCGCAAAGTGTGTGATTTCAATGCCCGGCGCCACTTCGGGTAAAAGCTTGGCACCGTACTCCTCCATGATTTTCCGTTTTTCTTCATACGACGGCATGCCGTCCCTTGCATTTGCGACCATCCCGGCCTTGAGCCCGAAATATGCTGCGACGTCACCGGTTTCATTGTCAAGGATCAGATAGATCCTGACTTCATTGTTAAGATCTTCCTGCAGCGCACATTTTTTCAGATATGCCTCCAGGCCGATAATCAGTTCCGGATACCTTGCATATTCCGCTTCTCTGTCGATGGTAAAATCAGCAATCCTGGCATAATCACGATATGTCTGATAATACTGCCGCAAGGGAACGCAGACATAAGCATCATTCATACTTTAAGACCTTGTTTTCTCAGGTTTTCGGCAGCCTTCTCCGCGGCCGCCTTTGCGTCATACTCCACACGGGGTGATGTGACCATTTCCACATAGGCCCGAAAGCCTTCTTCCCCCTGGAGGTTCAGCACAATCGGTTTGCTGTAATCCCTTGGATATACGTGCAAGGGAATCTGTCTTTCACTCATACCAATACCTCCTTATCCGCTTCTATTATACATTGACTTTCTTAAATTTACATGATCGGAGTATGTATTTTCTGAAGAATTTTTACTGTTCTGCAGGAGAAGATGCCGGCACAGCTTCCAGCATGAAGCCAGCCGTGAAATACCCATCCTGGACAGCCAGGTTCAGCATTCCGTTTTCTTCTTCCAGGATCCTCTTTACAATCCGCAGGCCGTAGCCATGTGCCTGCCTGTCTTTCTTGGACGTCTGCAGCTGCGGGTTGACGGCCAGCACATCCTTGCTTACCGCATTTCTGACCTCGCCATACAGATACCCTCCGGCCTGGCGCATCCGGATACGGATTTCCGGATGTTCTTCCCGGCGTTCGGCTTCGATGGCATTCTCCAGCAGGTTGGACAGTACCGTTCCCGCCGCCGTATCGTTATACTGCAGTCCGGCCGGCAGCAGGATTTCCGTATGAAACGGAATGCCAGCCTCTTTTGCCTTTTCAGCCTTTTCCGACAGCAGGTAATCCAGATAGACGCTGCCGGTTTCCAGTGTTTTCAGGTTCTCGGTGATCCGTCCGGATACCCGTTCCAGTTCCTGTTCCAGTTCTTCATACTGCCCATTGCGCAAAAGCACCTGCAGGTGAAAATACTGGTTCTTGATTTCATGACGTTCCTGACGGAGCTTTGTCTTCAGGTCTGCTTCCCTTTCCATGGATGCCTGTTCCGCCCTGGCCCTGGTCAGGGCCATGTCAAGCCGGTTCTGCTCTTCAAACCGGCTGATCAGGGAAGCGGAAAGGAAGTAGATCACCGGCATGGCGGAAAGAATCAGGGCATAGGAAAGGGCCGAAGAAATCCCCGGGAAATACGCTTCCACCATCACCGCCGCAAGAATGCTGAGGGGCAGATACAGCATGGCAGCTGCTGTTCTGCCGTCAATCTTCAGGCTGGTATGGATCGTATGTTTCTGAAACAGCCGGATCAAAAGCCAGAGGTAAAGATACAGGATGCACTCTGCGCCAAGATCCATGCAGCCATACAGCGTCTGGTCCATGCTTCCTTCCAGACGGTACAGCGGGCTCATGATGCCGCGGAATACCTGGATGGATGCGACAAAGAACAGGATATACATCAGCTTGGCAAACGGCCTGCCTTTCAGGACAAGGCAGGCGAAGGCAAAGCCAGACAGCACATTGCAGAAGAAGTAATAGAAGAAATGGATCGGTACGGCAAAGATTTTCACCTGTCCGGGAATCACAAGCAGAATGCCCTGAAAGACAAGGGAAAAGACAGCAGCACCGGCCAGGGAAAACTTCGGCAATGTCCAGAACCGGCGGTCTGCCCGGGGCTGAAACAGGGAATACAGGGCAGTCAGCAGAAAGACAAAACAGATCGTGCTGCCGGCCGCAAAGGTCCGGTACAGTTCATAGAGTTCCAGAAACATTTACTGCACCTCCGTCCGGGTCAGGCGGATAAAGTCTGCCTTGAAGCTTTCTGCCAGACCCCGGCTTAACGGCAGGGTTTCATTGTTCACCAGAAGGATATCGGTTTTGCCGATGCGGTAGACAGCTCGCCAGCTGACCAGGTAGCTCCGGTGGCAGGCAAGGAAATGACAGGGTTCCAGCTTTTCCTTAATAGATCGCAAAGGACAGCGGATCCACTGCTCCCCGCTGCGTGAAACAAGCCGGCAGTCCTTGCGCTGCGCTTCGACATACAGGAGTTCTGCCAGGTCAAACGAATAGATGTCACCGGTTCCCGGCTCGGTCAGGTAGATCATTGTCTTTCTTCGCTGCTTTACCGCTTCGGCAAGGTCTTTTACCAGGCCTTCCAGTTCCCGGTCAAAATACTGCTTGCGTACAAAACGGAACGGCTGCACCGTAAAGGAACGGAAAACAAGCTGGTCCTGGCTGGAGATGAACACGATCAGCACATGCGGCATGCTTCTGCGGATCCTTTCAGCCAGGGTGATGCCGTCCATTCCCGGCATTTCAATATCCAGGAACAGCACATCACTGTCCAGACAGCCGGACATCCGCTTCAGAAAGCTTTCGCCGTCAGGATACTCAAGGACCTGCAGTTCTTCATGCAAAGCCGCAAATGCCGCCTTGAGCTGTCTTGTCAGATACCGGCGGACATCATCCTCATCTTCAATCAATACCGTTTTCAGCATAGTCATCCTCTTTCATGCATTAAGATAGCACAATCCCTGTATTCTTTAATGCAATTCATACCGTATTTGGACCACTCGTACCAGCGCCTTTCCGCCGGGGATATAGTATCTGCGCAAGCCCGATGCAGGGCAAAGGAGATCCATATGAAAACTGCAAAAACACTTCTGGCCACAGCACTGTGTGCACTGCTCACTGCATGCTCAGCATCCTCTTCCGCCTCTGAAACTGTCGATATTCCTGAAGCAACAGCCACCCCTGAAACGGTTGAAGCGGTCACACCAAAGGAGCCGGTCGCCGTCATGTATGACAAGCCCCGCACCATCGTGACCACCGACCTGGAATGCGATGACATTGCCGCTTTGATCCACCTGCTGCTGTATGCCAACGAGATTGACGTGGAAGGCATTGTCACAACCTCTTCCACCTACCACTGGAACGGTGACGGCGAACACACCCAGGCTGAAATCAACGGGCACACCGTCAACGCCGAACACCAGGATGTCGGCAACGACCTGAAAGAATGGCGGCCGATGGATCTGGAATACCTGCCGGCCCTGGTGAAAAATGAATATACGGAAGTTTATCCTTTCCTTTCCGCCAACGCCCAGGGCTATCCCGAACCGGAGGAACTTTTAAAAAGGCTCTATAACGGCAACTATGAGTTTGAAGGCGATACCAGAGAAGCAACCGAAGGCTCTGACTTTATCATGGCCTGCCTGCTGGATGATGACCCCAGGCCTCTTTACCTGGAAGCATGGGGCGGATCAAACACCGTTGCCAGAGCATTGATGTCCATTGAAGAAAAGTACAAAGACACTGTTGAATGGGCAGATATCCGGAAGAAGGTTTCTGACAAAGGCATCCTGATTTCCTTCGGTGACCAGGACTATACGTATGAAGACTACATCAAAGTAAACTGGCCGGATTTCGGCAGGCTGTACTGTGTCACTGCCGCTTACGGCTACAGCATGGAAAACAGCGCCCCGCTGGACATCCAGTACACCTTCCGCGCCGACTGGCTGAAGGAAAATATCAAATTCAATCACGGTTCCCTGCTGGAAGCCTATCCGCTGATCGGCGACGGCATCTACTACAACGGCGAAATTGAAAGCAGCCAGTTCGGCGACATCGACGTGGTACGCAGCTCCTGGCTGATGTACATGGGCATTGACTTCCAGCCCTATGACTTCATTTCTGAAGGTGATGCGCCCTGCTTCATGTATCTGATTCCCAATGGTTTACGCGGCACGGAAAACAGCACGTACGGCAGCTGGGGCGGCCGTATGGAAAACGGCACCGCTGTCAAAGAGTATGACCCGACAAGAGGCGAGCTGACCGACGGCTACAGCGCCCATCGCTGGCTGTATGCTTACCAGAATGACTTTGCGGCCAGAGCTGACTGGTGCATATCAGGCTTTGAAGAATGCAACCACCAGCCGTATGCTTCCGTCAGGACGGCCGACTATACCGTCAAGGCAGGCGAAACCGTGGAACTCAAGGGCACGGCATCCGACCCGGACGGCGACATCCTGTATCCCAACTGGTTTGTCTATACCGAAGCAGGCCGGTATGAAGGGGGATACAAGGCCGTCATGGACGTCTGGAAGCACAATGTGATGGAAACAAGCTTCACGGTCCCGGCGGATGCGGAAAGCGGCGATGTCTTCAACCTTGTGCTTGAGGTTTCCGATGACGGTGCGCCTTCCCTGACCCGCTATGCCCAGGTCATCATCACTGTTGAATAATATCTGTGAAAAGGTCCGGCAGGACCTTTTTCCCTATCGCCGGATCAGGGCAGTCCGGGATGCATGCCTTCTGCGCATACCATGTCATGCAGAACAGCTATTTGCTTTTACCTTCCTTTTCCTGTATGGTTTTGCATGGAATCAGGAGGATTTATGAGATACAGGACAAACAGAAAAACCGGTGACAGAATCAGTGAAATCGGCATCGGTTCATCCTACATGTATGAAGCAGGGAAAGAAGAAGCCGTCAGGGCTTTACGACGGGCGTATGAAGGCGGCATCAATTACTTTGACCTTGCGGCCGGGCATGGCGATACCTTTCCCATCTATGGTGAAGCCCTGCATGATGTAAGAGAAAACATCTTCTACCAGATCCATTTCGGTGCCGACTACACCAAAGGTGAATACGGCTGGTCACTGGATCTGCATACCATTCAGAATTCAGTGAAGAAGATGCTGAAGGAATTAAGGACGGATTATATTGATTACGGCTTCATCTACTGCCAGGATGAAATCAGCGACTGGGAAACGTACAAGAAAAACGGCGTCTATGATTATCTGCTTTCCCTGAAGGAGAAAGGCATCGTCAGGCACATCGGCCTGTCTTCCCATACCCCGTCTGTCATCCAGGCCATCCTGGATGAAGCAGATATCGACATGCTCATGTTTTCCATCAACCCCGGCTATGACTATGGCCAGGGCGACTATGCCAACGGCAGCGTTGATGAAAGAAATGCTGTTTACCGCCGCTGTGAAGCGGAAGGCATAGGCATTTCGGTCATGAAGCCGTTCTCCGGCGGCCAGATGCTGGATGCATCCCTTTCCCCTTTCGGCAAGGCTTTGACCATCCATCAGTGCCTGAAGTATGTCCTGGACAAGCCGGGCGTGCTTGTTGCCCTGCCCGGTGCACAGAGCGTAAAGCAGGTGGAAGACCTTCTTGCCTATGAAACCCTGAGCGAAGAAGAGCTGGACTACTCTGTCATTGCTTCCTTTACCCCATCCAATGCCATGGGCAGATGTGTCTACTGCGGCCACTGCCGGCCCTGTCCGATGGGCATTGACATCGGCCTGGTGAACAAATACTACGACCTTGCCTTAGCCGGTGATGCCATGGCCGTTGAGCACTACAGGACGCTTGAAACCAACGCTTCCGCCTGCATCAAGTGCGGGCACTGCGATTCCCGCTGCCCGTTCCATGTCAGACAAAGTGAGCGGATGCAGGAAATCAGAGCATACATGGACATGCATTAAGACCATTCAGAAGAGGACATCACCGTCCTCTTTTTTCGTCAGTCCCCGAAGTAAATCCTGTGCAGTTCTGCCGGCATGGAGGCATACATCATATCCACCTCCGTTTCCGCCGACGTCAGGTCATCATACAGGGCCCACTCCTGGGTCATGCCCACACAGCCGAAACAGTACAGGCGGATGCTGAAAAGGGTCTGGGCATCCAGGCTGTCAACGTTGAGAATGCGCATGGCCTCTTTGATATACCGCTCGGAAAAATATTCAAGCATATACCTCCACAGAGCATTCTGCGAGACATCTTCATACGCCCGGCGGTAAAAAGACATATCCCGCTTCATGCCCCGTAACGCATTGGCCGCCCCCTCCCGGTCGCAGACTTCCGTCTTGCCTGCTTCCTGATAAAAGATCCAGGCAATCACATCATACTTGTCCTTGAAATAATAATAAAACGCCGGCCGCTCGATCTGCGCCTTACGGCACAGCTCGGTAATCCGGATCTTATCCACCGGCGTTGTCTTCATCAGTTCCTTCATAGCCGCGGCAATCCACTGCCTGGTGCGCTCTGCCATATGATCACTCCTTTTCTTACAGAATCCTGTTTCCGTAAGATTTCCGACAGAGCCGTTTTCCCTTTCTGAAAATCACTATTCTATTCACGAACCAAAGAGGAGGAAAACAAGATGAAGAAATGTATGACAGCAGCGCCAGGCGATCCTGATGGCTGGATGCGCAGGCAATTCCACAGCATCTTCCACAGCGGCATCATCCGCTGCACAGCCCGTCAGTTCCGCAGCTGACAGTACGGTTTCTGACAGCACAGTGGAAGAAAGTACACCGGCAGCCGATGTCGTCATACGTACCGTGCAGGAAAAGGCACGTACAGTTATCA
>JAFWCP010000026.1 GCA_017536845.1 Solobacterium sp.
ACTCCTTCCCGCTGGGGAACTCAGGCTCCCTTTACAAACATCACCCTCGACTGGGTATGCCCGCCTGACATGGTGGACAAGCCCGCCATCGTAGGAGGCAAGGAACTCGATTTCACCTACGGCGAGTGCAAGAAGGAAATGGACATGGTCAACAAGGCGTTCATCGAGATCATGATCGAGGGTGATGCCAACGGCCGTGGTTTCCAGTACCCGATCCCGACCTATTCCATTACCCGTGACTTCGACTGGAGTGAGACGGAAAACAACAAGCTGTTATTTGAAATGACGGCCAAGTATGGTACACCGTACTTCTCCAACTATATCAACTCTGACATGGAGCCCAGCGATGTCCGTTCGATGTGCTGCCGTCTGCGTCTGGACTTAAGAGAACTGCGCAAGAAGTCCGGCGGCTTCTTCGGTTCCGGTGAGTCCACCGGCTCCATCGGCGTTGTCACCATCAATATGCCGAGAATTGCGTATCTCGCCAAGGATGAAGAAGACTTCTACGAACGTCTGGACAAGCTGATGGACATTGCCGCAAGAAGTTTAAAGACAAAGCGTACGGTCATTACCGAACTGCTGGAAAACGGCCTGTATCCGTATACCAAGAGATACCTTGGCACCTTCAACAACCACTTCTCCACCATCGGCCTGATCGGCATGAACGAAGTCGGCCTCAATGCCAACTGGTTAAGGGCTGACCTGACAGACCCGAAGGTCCAGAAGTTCACCCAGGATGTCCTGAACCATATGCGGGAAAGGCTGTCCGACTATCAGGAAAAGTACGGCGACCTCTACAACCTTGAGGCTACCCCGGCGGAATCCACCACATACCGTTTTGCCAAGCATGACAAGGAACTCTATCCGGATATCATCACGGCGAATATGAACGGTACTCCGTACTACACCAACTCTTCCCATCTGCCGGTCGGCTATACTGAGGATGTCTTCTCGGCCCTGGATATCCAGGATGACCTGCAGACACTGTATACCTCCGGTACAGTCTTCCACGCCTTCCTGGGCGAGAAGCTGCCGGACTGGAAAGCCGCAGCAAACCTTGTCAGGAAGATTGCGGAAAACTACAAGCTGCCGTATTACACCATGTCGCCGACATACTCTGTATGCCGTGACCATGGCTATCTCACAGGTGAGCAGTATACATGCCCGATCTGCGGCAAGAAGACAGAAGTCTACAGCCGTATTACCGGCTACTACAGACCGGTGCAGAACTGGAATGACGGCAAGGCACAGGAGTTCAAGGATCGTAAGGTCTATAACATCGGCCATTCGCATCTGACCCATGTCGGCCCGATTATGGAACCGGCAAAGGCAGCCGAACCGGAAAAGGAAAAGGCTGATGTCCAGGGCTGTTCTTACCTGCTGTTCAAGACGCCTACCTGCCCGAACTGCAAAGCAGCAAGTGCTCTGCTGAATAAGGCCGGTGTGGACTTCCAGGAACTCAATGCCAACGAAGAGAAAGACTTGGTTGCCAAGTATGGTATCCGCCAGGCACCTACACTGGTATGCATTGACGGCGGTGAATTCGTAAAGTACCGTGGTGTTTCTGACATCAAGGGCTGGTTAATGAAGAGAGCATAAAGAATAAGACAAGCAGAAACATCCTGTTTCTGCTTGTTTCATCAGGAGGAAGGAAATGTTTGATGTAATTGTAGTCGGCGGCGGGCCGGCAGGCATGACAGCGGGTCTGTATGCGGAAAGAAACGGCAAGCATGCATTGGTTATAGAGAAGGCTGGTTTCGGCGGCCAGATCACCCATTCGCCCAAGGTGGAAAACTATCCCGGTACATTGTCCATGAGCGGCAATGAGTTTGCGGAAAAGATGCTGGACCAGATCATGGCCCAGGGGGCGGAGATTGAATTTGAGAATGTTGTTTCGGTTGAAAAGAAAGACAATGCCTGGCTGGTGAAAACCGAAGAAGGCAGTGAATATGAAGGGAAGACCGTTGTTCTGGCAACCGGAGTCAAGCATCGTATGTTAGGCATTGAGGGTGAAGAAGAACTGGTTGGCGAAGGTATCTCGTTCTGTGCGGTATGTGATGGTGATTTCTATGCGGGCCGTACGGTCTGTGTGGCCGGCGGCGGCAACTCGGCTCTGCAGGAAGCAATTCTGTTAGCCGGGAAGTGTAAGGAAGTCATTATCCTGCAGGATCTGCCGTTTATCACTGCTGAAGGGAAATTACAGGATGTTATCAATGGATGTGACAATGTCAGGGTGCTGACCAATGTGAAGATCACCGGCTTTGAAACAGGTGATGAAGGCATGACTGGTGTTCAGATTACGCAGGATGGCAATGCGGATACAGTGAAGTGTGATGGGCTGTTTGTGGCCATCGGCCTGATTCCGGAGAATGATGCATTCAAGGATCTTGTGGATCTCAACAGTTATGGATACTTTGATGCGGATGAAACCTGTGTAACAAAGACCAACGGGATCTTTGTTGCAGGGGACTGCAGGGCAAAGGGTGTTCGACAATTGACAACAGCTGTTGCGGATGGTGCAACATCAGCATTGGCTGCTGTGCGTTATATCAACGAAAACAGCAAGCTGTGGGAGTGATCAGGGGAGAGAGGATCTCTCCTTTTTCTTTGGGGATCATGGAAATGATTTCCTGTGGGTATACATCGGAAGAAAAACCCGTTTTGTCAACGGGCTGTGGTTTCTGAAGAGGTGTGGCTTATGCAGCTTTCTGACCTGCTGTTTGGATGATATTGGTTTTGTCGATCAGGATGACATCCTCATCTTCGGCATTGAGTATATCATCACTGAAGCCGCTTCTGCCGGCAAGGAGGTAATAAACCTTGCGGTGTCCTGCAGCAATGTAATTGGCTTTGTAACGAAGCCGTTCCAGTTCTTTGATGCCGATCTTTTTAGTGCGGTGTTTGCATTCTCCAACCAGAACATTTTTGTCATCATATGCGATGATGTCCACTTCGCTTTCCATCCAGTTTCCGGCTTCCTGAACCCTGCCCCACCATTTGCCGATGTGCTTCGGTATGAAAGGGAGTCTGCCATCAGCGGCATAGAGAAACAGATTCCGCCTGATGATATCTTCATAGACAATTTCAAGACAGGTTTTATACTGATCATTCAGTATGAAGGGCATTGACCTTTCACCGGCAGAAGCGATGAATGACGCATTGGGAGAAATAAAGGAGTAGTGAAACCGGAAGAAGAGATCTGAGATTTTGTATCGTTTTTCTGAATGCCTGCCGGCAAGAAGGTTTTCATCAACAGATACAATCTGCAGTTCAATCAGTTTTGAAAGATAAGCAAAGATTACACGGTGATCCATTTCTGCTTTTGCGGCAATCTGAGCAGCTGTTCTGGATGCTTCCCCGATGAACCGCAGTATTCTGGTATAGACAGAGGTCTCCCTGAATTCCATCATTAAAAGGATGTCTGCTTCCATATACAGTCTGCCGGCGGGATCAAAACACAGCTTTTTCATTCCTTCTTCCACAGAAGGATATCGCATGAAGAAACTGACATACTGAGCTGTTCCGCCGGTTGCGGCATACACAGCAAGGGCATCGTCATGGTTTTCAAACAGCTGATGTACTTCTTCAAAGGTGAATGGAAATACTTCTATGGTTTCGTCAAATCTCCCATGCAAGGGTGCATTGCTGAAATGTCTGATCATGAAGGATCTTGAAGAGCCAAGAAGAATCAGTTTGTGAGGCCCTAAACCATGATCAATAATCCATTGATATTCTACACAGACATTTTCATCTCTTCGGGCGAGAAAGGAGAATTCATCGATGATGATAACGCATGGTTTTTGGATGATTCTGGAGAGATAGACAAATACATCCTTAAAAGATGCTGTTCCTTCAAGAAGCGGATCCTGTCCGAACTTCCTTTGAATCTCATGTTTGAAATCCATTAGGCAGAGATGATAATCACGGCTGTTGACAAAATAGTACAGGCCGTCTGAAAAGATGCCCTGTTCCAGTGCATGCAGGATCAATGTCGTTTTGCCGGTGCGTATTCTGCCGTAAACAGAGGCAGCTCTGGTATCTGATCTGCCGGCAAAGGCGGAAAGTCTGGCTAACTCTTTTTCTCTGAATCTGAACATTGCTGTACCTCCTGAGGGAATTGTAATGAGCAATTTTGGAGTTATCAATTTCAGATTTGACAAATCCAGTTTAGACAAATCCGGTTTTGTAACACGATATAAAAACAAGTGTGATGAGGGAATGAATTTTCGGTCAGGAAAAGCAAACCTGAAAAATAATCTTCGAAACAAATGCATTTGTGTAGGCACATTGAGCAGATAAGTGTGATAATTAATACAAGAGAGGTACAGAGAGTATGGAACCACATGAACCGTTAAGAAAGATCGTTGGTATTCTTCAGGAACACGGGTTATCGATACAGGAAGCAATTCTGCTGGTAGGTCAGATGATCGAAGAAGAAGGTCCGGATATCGTAGAAGGCATGAAAGCTGAAGAAAAGAAGGAAGCTGAATAACCATTCGCGATATTGCAAGACTTATTGCGGATTATGCAACAGACATCCTGAGAGAGAGGAAATGCTAAATGTCAGCAGGGCAGAGGATGCCATATCGCTTTCAGAGATCGGTAACAGACAGCATGATGAAGCAGGTACATCGGAGAGGTGTACCTGTTTTCATTCAGGGAAACAGGCGTAATCGATAACGAAAAAGAGCATCCACTAACTGATGCCTCTTTCTACCCTGCGGGCTACTTGTGTTACCATGCTACGTTTTGAGAATGGACTTGTCAAGTTCGAAATTTCAATAATCAAATCATGTTAACAATCGTCAATTGTGATTGAGATGCTACACTAGCATGGCAGCAGCAATCATCCGCGTGGTATGACA
>JAFWCP010000224.1 GCA_017536845.1 Solobacterium sp.
GCTTTACCGCAGCTATCATGATGAGCTGGCCACCATGTTCCTTTCCAATGCCAACATGGACAGGTCGTTTGCGACGGTCTGCGCGATGATCACGGCTGAATACCTCGGCATGAACCGTCCGGACATGAATGCCCGTGACCTGATGCTGAGGTGGATGCACTGTGACAAGGAAGTCAAGGCAAAGCAGCTGAAGCCGCTTGGCTTTATGGCCCAGCCGATTACAAAGATCAATGCCAGGCATATGCTGAGGTCATTGGCCGAAGTGGTCCGGTTTGCCGGATACAAAGGGCTTTGCGTGCTGATTGATGATGTGGACGCCCTTGCCAGGCCCAAAGGCAATGAATTTGTCAGGTACAGGAAAAACCAGCGGGATGACATCTATGAAATCATCCGCCAGCTGATTGATGACATTGATACCATGAAATACATGTTCTTTGTCTTCGCCTTCGAAAGAAGCCTGATTGACAATGAACAGACAGGCTTCAAGTCGTATCAGGCGCTCTGGATGCGCATCCAGAACGAAATCAGGTCGGAACGGTTCAACTGCTTTGCGGATATTGCCGACCTGGACCGTCTGGCGGCTCAGGAGTATACAAAAGAATACATGCAGCAGGTCAGCGAACAGTTTGCAAAACAGGCTGCAAGGAAAGCGCATGTACTGCAGGAAGACGAGTTTGCGGAGCTGCTCCGGCAGGCAAAATACGGAACAGTCGGTCTGATGAAGCTGATTGAAGAAGCAACACTCAGCGGGGAAGGTGACAATGGCTGATATGGAATATACGGCAAGGAATATCATTGAAGCAATGCGTTCGGGCATTCCCAGTTTTGCAGTAGGCGGATATTTTACCGAAGCCAGGCCGCAGACAAAAAAGGCCGTTGAAACAGCACTGGATGATCTTGCGGCGGGAAACAGCGGCGGCATGATCTTCAAGGGCAAATACGGCGAAGGCAAGACGCATCTGCTGAATTCGATCTTCTCACTGGCCCCTCAGAAGAACATGGTTGTTTCCAAGGTCAGCGTTTCCAAGGAAATGCCGCTGCACAGCCTGGAGAGCGTGTATTCGCACGTGATCGCCAATACCTATCTGCACGGGACCGGCCAGCCGGATCTGCTTGATGAACTGCAGAGCCGCCTTGGCTCGACGGAACTGGTGGATGACCTTGTCAGCTATGCCGAGAATACCATGGAAAACGGACGGCTTGCCTGCCTGATCAGGATTCTTGCGGCAGAAGAAGAAACCGACGAGCGGGTGAAGCTTCTGGCGGATCTGGAAGGCAATTTCATGAAGGACAGCGATATCAAGGCCAGGTACAGGGCAAAGTTCGACGTGAAACGGATTACCTTCAAAAAGACTTTCAGCAGCAAGACTGATACCATGGTGTATTTTGAATTCATGAGCTATCTGTTTGAAAGGCTCGGCTATGCTGGATGGGTCATTCTGTTTGATGAGTGCGAACTGATGAAAAAGGCTTCACCAAAGTCAAGCTCCCGCGGCAAGGCATACTGCAATATTCATTCGTTCCTCCATCCGGACAGCCGCATGCATCGTGTATATTCCTTCTTTGCCTTTACCGATTCCTATGTCCGGGAAACGATTGATGACGGCAACGAATACCAGCTGATGGAAAAGGCATGCCCGGATACCTACGACAATGTGAAATCCGTTCTGAAGGATATTACCAAAGCACATGAACTGAAGGCCATCACCGATGCGGAAATCGACAGCATCCTGGCTTCCATTATCGGCCTGCACGCCATGGCATATGACTGGCGGCCGAAGGTTGAGGCATCTGAGCTGAAGGAGAAGATCCGCAATGCGGGTTTCCTGCTGAGGACAAAACTGCGGTCTGCCATTGAGTATCTTGACCAGATGTACCAGTATGGCGATGCGGAAGATGTGAAAACAGAAGCACTGACAGAAGTGCCTTCACTGGATGATCTGGAAGAGGCTGATGAAGCATAAATCAACTTGAAAGGGATATCGGAAAGTATCCCTTTTTCAAATACGGCATGATTATCAGGATTGTGACGTATTAATGAATCAGAAGCCAGGCAGTCTGCCGGTAAACATCAGTGTGGCCTGAGAACCACAAAAGCTGCTGCTTTTACAGGATAAGAAATGGACCGTCAACGCATCATTTATGCTACAATTTTGCGAAGATTTGAATGGAAGGAGGAAACCGGTTATGGTTTATGATACGATCCTGGATGCTGTAGGACACACACCGATGGTAAGGCTGCAGCGGATGCCGAAAGAAAACAGTGCAGAGATTCTTGTGAA
>JAFWCP010000225.1 GCA_017536845.1 Solobacterium sp.
CGCCGACCAGCTGCCCTTCATGGTCCAATGCCCAGAAGACGGCATTCCCGGAAGTGATGTTACGGTAGAAGTACCGGGCCGTCGGCGAGGCATCGGCTTCCTTCTGGTCCCCCCACAGTTCCAGCATCTCTGTGCCGGCCGCTTGTCTTACCTGCATGTCTTTTCTCCTTCAGGGCATCAGAAAAGCCCGATGATCTGACCGGGCTTTTCTGAAGTATGGTGCCGCTTGGCAGAATTGAACTGCCCGCTCAGCATTACCATTGCTGTGTATTACCACTATACTAAAGCGGCTTAGCTCAACTATACTAGCAGATCCCTTCAGAGAAATCAATACTCTTTTAGATTTTTTGTCTGCTCGTATACAAGATTCAGCGGCAAACCCATGATGGAATCGAGATCTCCGCTGATTCCGGTGATGTATTTTCCGCCAAAACCCTGAATTCCGTAGGCCCCGGCCTTGTCCTTGTACTCGCCGGTATTCAGGTAGGCCTGGATTTCATCGTCCGTCATCGGCGCAAAGGTGACATCCGAGACGGTCACATCCGCATATTCCTTCTTAGCCGAAACAATGCAGAGTCCGGTAATCACCTGGTGGGTTGTTCCCTGCAGCCCCCTCAGCATGATCCGGGCTTCTTCTTCATCCGCCGGCTTGCCCAGCACCTTGCCATTGAGCACGACGATGGTATCGCTGCCGATGACCACGGCATCAGGATGCTTTTCAAGGATATGCATCGCCTTGCGCTCGGACAGCTTTTTCACCTCTTCCGCAAGATCATTGTCAGCGTTGATGGTTTCATCGATTTCTGCCGGCTGGCAGAGAAATTCCGGCAGGCATTTGAGCAGCAGTTCCTTACGCCGCGGGGACTTGCTGGCGAGAATCACTTCTTTCATTTATCAGCCCTCCTTTTTAACCTGGGGCATTATACGCCTGAACCATTCAAAAAGCACACGGTTTTGCATCCTGTGTGCCTTTTCTGGTTTCAGAAGCCTTCTTCAGCCTGCTTCATTCGATGCCCAGGTAGGTGTAGTCTTTTGCTTCCACGGCATCCCTGATCAGCTTCTCATCCACATCCTTGGACAGGGTGAGGACAGCGATGTTCTTTTCATGGTCGGGCTTCGCCGCTTCAATGCCGTCAATGGCTTCCAGCGCCTTCTTTACCGTTGCTTCGCAATGTGTGCACATCATGCCTTCAATCTTTACAGTCTTTTCCATTTTCTTTTCTTCTCCTTTGATTGTATATCCGGCTGCTTCCACAGCCGCTCTGATTTCCTCTTCATCCGGTTGTTTGGTGAAGGTAATCACCGCTGTCCCGTCGGCGTGGCTGCATGTCGCGGAAAGCACATTGGTCACGCCTTCCAGCGCCTTCTTCACCCGTGATTCGCAATGTTCGCACATCATGCCCTCCACCGGGATGGTCATGCTTTTCACCTCTTCCGGCAGGGCGCCTTTGATTTTTCTGTCATGGCGCGGATCAAAGAGCCTGAACAGGTTCAGCCGCAAGGCGTTCATGCATACGGTAAACGAAGACAGGGACATGGCCGCCGCCCCGACCATCGGGTTCATCTTCCAGGCAAACAGGCCGGCCGCCAGGGGAATGCATATGGCATTGTAGAAGAACGCCCAGAACAGGTTTTCATGAATGTTTCGCAGGGCCGCCCGGGACAGGCGCACCGCTGCCGCCACGTCGGTAAGACGGCTGTTCATCAGGACGATATCCGCCGAATCGATGGCGACATCCGTACCGGCGCCGATGGCGATGCCGACATCCGCCCGCACCAGTGAAGGGGCGTCGTTGATGCCATCGCCTACCATGGCCGTCCGGCCGCGGGCCATCAGCTCACGGATCTTTTTTTCCTTGCCTTCCGGCAATACCCCGGCCACAACCGTATCCACGCCGGCCTCTCTGCCGATGGCAGCAGCCGTTCTGGCGTTGTCGCCGGTGATCATGACAACTTCAATGCCCATGTTCTTCAGCTGGCTGATGGCTTCGCGGGAATCTTCCTTGATGACATCCGCCACGGCGATCATGCCAAGCAGCCTGCCGTCCAGGGCGAAGAACAGCGGCGTCTTGCCCTGGGCCGCCAGGGTGTCTGCCTGATGCAGCTGGTCCTGGGTCAGATGGACCAGGGTGGAAATGTATTTCAGGGATCCGCCGGTCAGGCTTCTGCCCTGATACACAGCCGCCAGGCCGTTGCCGACAAGGGCTTTGAATTCCGTGACCTCTTCTTTTTCCGTTTTTTCCTTTTCCGCTTCCCGGACGATGGCTTTGGCCAGCGGATGTTCGGACCTTGCCTCCAGGGCATAGGCCAGCTGCAGCAGCCTTTCACGGCTGATGCCGGCCGACGGCACAAGGTCGGTTACCTGGGGCTGGCCGGAAGTAATCGTACCGGTTTTATCCAGGGCAACAATCTGCACCTTGCCGGCATTTTCCAGCACTTCGCTTGTCTTGAACAGAATGCCGTTTTTCGCACCCATGCCGTTGGCAACCATGACTGCGACCGGCGTCGCCAGGCCAAGCGCACAGGGGCAGGAGATCACAAGCACCGAAATGCCCCTTGCCAGGGCAAAGGCGAAATCCTTGCCGGCCATCAGCCAGCCGGCCAGGGTCACCAGGGAGATGACGATGACCGCCGGCACGAAGATGCCGGATACTTTATCCGCAATGCGGGCAATCGGCGCCTTGGTGGCTGCCGCGTCGGAAACCATTCTGATGATCTGCGACAGTGTCGTATCTTCGCCGACCCTTGTCGCCCTGGCCTTGAGATAGCCGGACTGGTTGACCGTCGCGGCCGAGACCCTGTCGCCTTCTCCTTTATCCACCGGGATGCTTTCCCCGGTCAGGGCGGATTCATCGACGGCACTGGTGCCTTCCAGCACGATGCCGTCAACCGGGATGTTCTCACCCGGCTTTACGACAAAGACGTCGCCGATCTGCACTTCTTCAATGGGGACGGCCTGTTCCCGGCCGTCACGTTCCACCACGGCGGTTTTCGGTGCCAGCTTCATCAGGGAGCGCAGGGCATCGGTGGTCCTTCCCTTTGACATGGCCTCCAGCATCTTGCCCACGGTGATCAGGGCCGGGATCATCGCCGCCGATTCAAAGTAGAGTTCATTGTGGTAGAGCTCCATCAGTTCGGCATTGGGCGTTCCCCGGGTGATCAGGATGCTCATGTGGTACATGACCGTCACCGACCAGGCAAAGGAGGCGGTTGAGCCAAGGGCCACCAGGGTATCCATATTCGGCGCACCGTGGAACAGGCTGCTGTAGCCGCTGGTAAAGAACTTATGGTTGATGATCATGACGGCCACCGCCAGCAATAACTGGGTCAGGGCCAGGCCGATGTGGTTGTGCTCCAGAAACCCGGGCACCGGGAAGCCGGCCATGTTGTGGCCCATGGAGACATACATCAGGATGGCCAGGAAGCCCATGGAAAGCAGCAGCCTGCGCTTTAGTTTTGGTGTTTCCCGGTCTGCCAGGGGGTCATCGTCGGTGCTGACGGCAGCCTTTGCGCCTTTCAGGGAGGCGCCGTAGCCGGCGTTTTCCACCGCCTTGATGATCGCTTTGGGATCGGCAGTACCTTCAACACCCATTGAATTTGTCAGCAGTGAGACAGCGCAGGATTCAACGCCGTCAACCGCGTTAACGGCCTTTTCCACGCGGGCCTGGCAGGCCGCGCAGCTCATGCCGGTTACCGTATACTGTTCCATATCTTTTTTCCTCTTATTTCATCATCTTCTGCAGTACCTGCAAAAGCTCGTCAATGCTCTCGTCCCTGCCGGCAAGGATATCCTCCCGGACGCAGGAACGGATATGACAGGCCAGCAGTTCCCTGTTGAAACTGTTCAGCGCCGAAGTGACGGCAGATACCTGGATCAGGATATCCGGGCAGTAAGCGTCATTTTCCACCATCTTTTCGATGCCGCGGATCTGTCCTTCGGCTTTCTTCAGCCTTGTCAGCAGTGCTTTTTTCTGCTCCTGGCTTCTTTTCTTCGTTCTTTCCATATCACACACCGCAGTAAGTATACCCCCACGGGGTATATTGTCAAGGCATACGCCTTAAAAAAGGATTCCTGTGAATCAGGAATCCTGCCATTTCAAGCTGATATACTGACGGACCAGGACCGCCGTATTCTCTGGACATTGCCGGAGAACCGCTTCGAGGAACGTCTTTTCTTCCCCATCACGAAGCAGGCTCATAAAGATCCCAAGCATGTCCTGCTGCATCTTCCGGTATGTATTTACCGCATACGGGACAATCCTGTCCACTGCCGTCAGGCGCACCTGGTGCTGGTCGATGAGGATGTCCGCCATCACAAGGCCTTCAAGACAGCAGTCGTTTTTCGCCAGGATATCCGCGCCATCCAGAGCAGATGTGGTCCATGTCAGCACCTGGCGTGGGCTGAATTCGTATGCCTGTATGCTTTCAAGCGGCATCCAGCCCTTCCGCAGGGTAATGATGCGGCTGTGGACGTCATCCTCGGCAATCCTCGCCGGCGGTTCCATACAGACAAGATGATAGCTGATCACGTTGAAGAAGCCTTCGGAATACGGCTTTTCACGTCCCCATTCCACATAGAGGCAGACAGGCTGGCTGGTATCCAGGTCATAGCCGGCGAGGATGAGGCCGTCCCGGATGTAACGGAGGGTTCTGAGAACCACAAAACGGCCGTCCAGCCGTTTGCCAGGCTGGTACTGGTCCAGGATATCGCTGATAAACGATGGCTTCCTGACGGGCGGAGTATAAAGAAGCTGCTGTTTTTCATGGATGAGCTGTCTTGTTTCCGCCAGCAGCCGGTCAAGATCAGCTTCCGGCCACCTCAGCAGGCGGACATCATGGCCGCTGACATCGACTTTCACATCACCAAAGCAGATCACCACGGAAGCCCCTTTTAAAACGCGCAGGGAGTACGTGATGCCGGCTTCTTCCAGCCGGCCTGCCATGGTCCTTGCCGCTTCATAGCAGGCAGGCTCATAGGCAAGAAAGACATCGCCGCGTCGGCTGAGCTGCCCCGCGGCATGTGCGATCTCCGGATAGATGTCATCTGTTTCATGCCTCAGCACAGTATCGCCCCGCCTGCCTTTGAAGGCCATGCGCAGCTGCCTGAGGGTTGTGATTTCCCCATGCAGGCAGCGGTCGGCAATCACTGCTGCCGGAAGGTCTTCCAGGGCAAACGGATCCATCGGTCCCTCCCCTTTGAGCATCTGATAGAACAGGCGGCCGATAGCTTTGATGTCTTCACTCTCCTCGCCGCAGGGGGCAAAGGCTTCAAGGTCGGTCAGGACGGCATCATATTCTGAAACGGCAACCAGGTTGCTTTTTTTGATATCGGTATGGGTCAGCCCCATGGTGCGGGCATAGATCAGCGCTTCACAGATGCAGATGCACCAGCTGAGCGCTTCCTTCATGCTTATGCTGTCCTTCTGGTCAACGCTTTCCCCCTCGGCAAAGCTGTGGATGACGATCTTTCTTCCCTGCTCTTCAAACGTGCCGAGATACTGCACGATATAAGGATGACGCAGGCAGGTGGCGGTTGTTTCTTCTTCACGCAGTTCCTTGAGGACGACATCCTGGCCGCTCACGGTATCATTGGCCAGCCATACCCGCTGGCCAAGCTGCCAGCTGATCAGATAGCGGTTGTTTACAAGTTCGTTATATCTGTACATCATCAATAAAGGA
>JAFWCP010000226.1 GCA_017536845.1 Solobacterium sp.
GAAGCGGTTAGCATCATCGCTGCCTGGGGCGCCGGCGTAACGGCCTTCAACGCGGTCATCTGCGTGATCGTTTCCGTCATGCTGTATCTGGCCCTCTACCGGGCTTTCCGCAGCCGTTTCAGCAGCCTGCATTGAAAAACAGAACTGTAAATAACGGCGTTTTTACATACGGGTTACAGGAAGGCTTAAGAATCAGGCCGGCCCAAATCCTGTATAATACTGGACAGGAGGGAAGAACATGGTCATCTATGAATACGGCGATGTCCGTCACCCGGCTGTCTTGCTGATACACGGGATGGCGATGGACGTACGCAAAAGCTTCGGCAGGACAATTGATCTGCTGAAAAATGATTATCACGTCATGGCGGCCGCCATGGACGGCTATGATGAACAGCGCACGCAGTTTTCCTCCATTGCTTTGGAAGCCGAAAAAATCGCACAGTATCTGCGCCAGGGCGGTTATGATCACCTTTACGCCATCATCGGCATGTCGATGGGCGGCTTTACATCACTCGATCTGGTCTGCCGTCACGGCATCAGGGCCGACCGCCTGGTCCTGGACAGCGGTTATCTGAACAACTATCCGCTGCCAAGGCTGTTCGCCAAGGCGGTGACATGGGGCTATCAGATGACCATGCAGGAAAAAGCCATGCCGCTTGTCAGGTTCTTAAGCAAGCTCTTAATGGGATATGGGTATACCCGTAAGCAGCTGTATGAAAATGCCTCGGCAAAGACGATTGAAAACAGCGAATATGCCTGTCTGACCTATCAGCTTCCGGAAAACCTTGAAGAAGCTTTGAAGGATACGGAAGTAAGGTTCTGGTACGGCAAAAAGGAACATTCCATGATCAGGGGCATGCAGACACTGAAGGCCAGGCTGCCGGAAATGAAGGAAGTCTGCATGGGCAACTACGGGCATGGCCAGCTGATGACCGAACACCCTGACAAATATGCCCGCCGCGTCATGCACGTGCTGAGCGAGAAACAGTAAGCATCCCGGCCGGGATGTTTTACTATGATGCCTTCACAAATGAACATGTTTTGACAGGAACCCTTCACTGCGCTAAAGTATTGCCGCAAAGGGGAATCTGTTATGATCGTACGTAAATACGAAGAAAAAGACCTGCCGGCGATGATCAAAATCTGAAATGAAGTCGTGGAAGAAGGTATTGCCTTTCCTCAGGAAGACCTGCTGGATGAAGCCACAGGACGGGAATTCTTCGGCTCCCAGACATACTGCGGGGTCGCCGAAGAAGGAAATGCAATCTATGGCCTGTATATCCTGCATCCCAACAATGTCGGCCGCTGCGGCCACATCTGCAATGCCAGCTATGCCGTTAAAAGCAGTTCCAGAGGAAAACACATCGGGGAAATGCTGGTGAAGGACTGTCTGGTGCAGGCAAAAGAAAACGGGTTTGGCGTCCTTCAGTTCAATGCCGTGGTGGAAACCAATACCCATGCCCGGCATCTGTATGAACGTCTGGGATTTGTCCGGCTCGGCGTCATTCCGAAGGGCTTCCGCATGAAGGATGGGCACTTTGAAAACATCTGCCCGTACTATCACGAGCTGTAAAAAAGAAAACATGAGCACATGCGTCGCATGTGCTCATGAACGTTGATGAATCAGTTTTTCAGGAATTCTTCCATTTCCTTCATGAATGCATCATCGGATTCATGATTGGGATCCAGCGTCAGCTGGGGAACATATTCCTCTTTCGGCTCATCATCCTGCAGGTCCAGGAAAGCTTCGGAAGACTGGTCAAAGGATGCCGAAGCGGCGTCAAAGCCTTCGTTTTGAACAGATACTTCTTCCTCGTCTGACGGCTCTTCAGCAGC
>JAFWCP010000227.1 GCA_017536845.1 Solobacterium sp.
GCACGTACAGTTATCACCACCAACGGTGAAGCAGACGATATGAACTCTGTCCTTCGTGCCCTGCTGTATGCCAATGACATGGATATCGCGGGAATCGTCATCACAAGTTCGATGTATCACTATGCCGGTGATGCCGAAAAGGGCATTGAACCGTTCCGCTGGACAGGCACACAGTGGATTTACGATTTCCTGGATGACTACGAAGCCGTCTACGAAAACCTGAAAGCCCATGATGAAACCTATCCCAGTGCAGACAGCCTGCGGGCAGTCACGAAAATCGGCAACATCACCAATGTCGGTGAAATGGAAGAAGTTACCGAAGGTTCCGAATTTCTGAAGGAACTCTTCCTGGATGACGATGAGAGAAACCTCTATGTGCAGACCTGGGGCGGCACCAATACCACCGCACGGGCGCTTCTCTCGATTGAAGAAGAATACAAAGATACGGATAAATGGGAAGCCATTCAGCAGAAGATCTATGACAAGCTGGTTGTCTACATGATCCTTGACCAGGATGATTCCTACAGTGATTACATCGCCGTCAACTGGCCGGGCCTGAAGATCATCAATGACCGTTCCAATTTCTGGCGCTTCGCATATCTCTGGACATGGAACAACGATGAAGTCAACGAAACCCTGCACAGTGCATGGGAATATGAGAACATCATCAAGGACAAAGGCGTCTACATGGAAAACTATGCCCTTATGGGTGACGGCAAGATCATCGAAGGTGAAGACTATGGCGAACTGCGCGGTACGGATGACTATCTGGAAGCCAACCCGGAATACGAAAGATATGACTTCATTTCCGAAGGCGACTCTCCCTCCTTCCTGTATCTCATCGATACCGGTTTACGCAGCCTGGAAGATCCTTCCTACGGCGGCTGGGGCAGCCGTTTCACACAGGAATCCGAAACGCTCTTCAAGAACAACGCGCTTGATTACAGCCCCTACAGCCAGCAGTATGAAGCTTCCTATACCCTGACCCGCTGGTTCACGGATATCCAGAATGACTTTGCGGAAAGAATCAACTGGACGCTGACGGCGGATGATAGCGCGGTCAACCATGCACCGACCGTATCCGTCAGGCAGGGCATTGACATTACCGCAGCTCCGGGTGAGACTGTGACCGCTGTCGGCGAAGACAAAGACGGCGATACGCTCTCCTACCGGTGGTGGCATTACTTTGAGGCCGATACCGACCAGCCCAACGCAGAAGTCGCGGATACGGAACTGTATGAAATGTCCGGTTTCCAGATTGACGTTCTGCGCCAGGTCGGCGAAGATGAAATCCTCAACGCCATTGAAATCATCAATCCCGACGAGGCGGAAATGAGCTTCACCGTACCGGAAGACGCCAAGGCCGGGGATACCATCCACATGATCGTTGAAGTCAAGGATGACGGCAGCCATACCCTCAAGCACTATCAGAGAGTAATCATTACGGTAAAGTAAGAAATCACGGATCTGAATGCAAAGCACCGCACAGGCGGTGTTTTCCTTTGCCGGCAGGAACACCCAGCCAGACATCCGGGCCTTTGTTCTCTCATGCCGTGAATCATTCTCTTCTTTTCCGGCTTCCGGAAATCCCTTTGCTTTTTGACTGCTTTGGGTTTAAATATACCCCGTGAGGTGATCAATATGGCAGATACAGCGATGAAAGGCTCAAGGACCTATCCGACAGCCGTGCTTCTGACTTTTATGGGCGGGTTCCTGGACGCCTATACATACTTTGAAAGAGGAGGCGTCTTTGCCAACGCCCAGACCGGCAACATCATCAAACTTGGCCTGAACATTGCGGCCGGTGAATTCCTGCTATGTGTGAGGTACCTGATTCCGATCCTTGCCTTCGTGCTGGGGATTCTGGCGGTCATGTACATTGAAGGCTGGATGGACCGGCATAACGGAAAGTGGAAAAGAAGGATGGTCCTGGCCGTGGAGTGCGTCTGCTTTGTGCTTGTCGCCTTAATCCCGCAAAGAGAAGAAACCGACATCATCGCCAATACCCTTGTTTCCTTTGCCTGCGCCATGCAGATGGGAGGGTTTAAACAGTTTGTCGGCCAGGCAATCGCCACCACGGTTTCAACCGGCAATCTGCGGAAGGCAGTGGAATTCCTGTATACAGCTTTATCACGCCATGACCGGGAGCACCTTCTGATCTCCCTGCAGTATACCGGCATCGTCTTCATTTTCATCTTCGGGGTGATTGCCGGTGCCAGGGCATCTGTTTACCTGCATACCTTCTCCATCCTGATTCCGGCACTAATCTGTGTGGCAGCCATCCTGATGATCACGAAATACAACAAAGACAGAGGCATTATCTGATGGAAATGGATGTATCCCGGTTTTCCGATGTGTATGATGTCCGTATCCTGAGGGAGGATGATATTCCGGAGATTTACCAGCTCTGTTCACAAAATAAACTGTACTACCGATACTGCCCGCCCTTTGTCTCAACGGATTCTCTCCGGGATGACATGCAGGCCCTGCCGCCCGGCAGGGAAAAGAAAGACAAATACTATGTCGGGTATTACGAGCA
>JAFWCP010000228.1 GCA_017536845.1 Solobacterium sp.
GCAGCGGGTCGCCATTGCCCGTACACTGGCCATGGACCCCGATGTGATCCTTCTGGATGAGCCGACAAGTGCTCTGGACCCCACAATGGTGGGTGAGGTGCAGGAAGTCATCAGGAATCTCAGCGAAACCGGCAAGACCATGATGATCGTGACCCATGACATGAGCTTTGCCCGGACCATCTGCAGCCGGGTGCTGTATATAGACCAGGGCGGGATCTATGAAGACGGAACGCCGGAACAGATCTTCGATGATCCGCAGAAAGACATGACCCGCCGTTTCATCCGCCGCCTGAAGGTGCTGGAACTGGCCGTGGACAGCCCGGAATATGATTTCCTCGGCGCGATCGGGAAAATCGATGAATACTGCTTCCGCAGCGATATCCCGCCCCGGGTGAAATACCGCATCCGCCTTGCCTTTGAGGAAATTGTCCAGCAGATGCTTTCCCCGCTGCTGGACCATACCGATATCCATGTCACGGTCGAATATGCGGCCGACAGTGAACGGGCCGTCATGACCGTCAGCTATGGCGGCGGGCGTTTTGAGCTGGCTGATGCCGGCAATGAACTGTCCTACCATGTCCTGAAGCAGTCCGTCAGCGGCCTGTCCTACGACTACAGCCCGGAAGCGGAACGCTCCAACACCATCCGTGTGATCATGCAGGAGAAACCATGATGAAAAAGAGCATACTGTGCATATTAAGCCTGGTCCTTCTGGCCGGCTGCCGGCCGCAGGATAAGCCTGCCCTGACATCATTTGACCAGTTTACGGAACCCGGCATGGTCATCGGCATTCCCGGTGACATGCTGGAAATGAAGATGCTGAAGGAAGATTATCCTCAGGCTGAGATCAAGGCCATCAGCGATATGCCCCTTGCCTATCAGGATGTTGCCAACGGCAGGATGGATGCCGTTGTCTATACCCGCCGCCCGATGGAACTGGCCATCGCCAACGGGACATCCGGGGTGCGCCTGCTGGAGGAAAACTATAACGTGGACAAGGTGGCCGTGGCCCTTTCGCCGAAAAGTTCGATTGCCGGGCTGCAGGAAAAGATCAATGCCTTCATCAGGGAACTGAAAGAAGACGGCACCCTGGATGACATGTATGAGCGCTGGGTTGACCGGGGCGAAGATACAATGCCGCAGATTCCTGCGCCTGATCATCCCTCCTTTACCCTGAAGGTGGGGACAACGGGCACCGTCATGCCGTATACCTATTTTGTCGGGACACAGCTGAGCGGCTATGACATTGAACTGGCCTACCGGTTTGCGGCCTGGCTGGGGGCGGATGTCGAATTCAAAGTCTATGATTTCGGCGGGATCATCGCCGCTGCCGCTGCCGGTGAGATTGACTGTGTGATGTCCAACCTCTTTATGACCGACCAGAACCGTGACACCGTTCCCTGGTCTGACCCTCTTATGGAAGTGGAAATCACGGCCATGGTGCGGGACAGCAGCGAAACAAAGAACGCCGGCCCGGAGTATACGTCCTTTTCCCAGCTGAAAGGCAGGACGGTTTCGATGTTAACCGGAGCGCCGTTTGAAGAACTCCTCTTAAGCAAGGAACCGGATATCGGCAGTTTTACGACCTACAGTTCGACCTCGGATATGATCCTGGCGCTCAAATCCGGCAAGACGGATGCCTTCCTGTCCAACAACGCGATCGGCTCCCTTGCCGTCAACCGCAATCCCGAGCTTGCCCTGTTCCCGGAAAACCTGCAGGAAGCCGCCTTCGGCATTGCCTTCCATAAGGGGGATCCTGCCCTGGAACAATGGCAGGATGCCTTTGCGGAAATCACCGAAGAGGAAAAACAGGCGGTCTGGCAGAAATGGACAGGCGATGATGAAAGCATCAAAGTGCCGCTTGTCCAGGACTGGCCCGGCACAAACGGCACTGTAAAGGCAGCTGCCTGTGATACCCTGGAACCCATGAGCTATGTCGGGGCGGACGGAAAGGTCATGGGCTTTGACATCGACCTGATCCTGATGGCGGCAGAAAAGCTGGATGTCCATGTGGACTTCACCGGCATGGAGTTTTCCGCCGTCCTGGCCAGCGTGCAGGCCGGAAAAGCGGCTCTGGGGGCCGGCTCCATCATCATCACCGATGAGCGGAAGGAAGCGGTTGACTTTGCGGAATACTATCCGGCCGCCTTTGTCCTGGTGGTGCGGGGGACAAAAGCCGTATCGGATACGTCATTCTGGGCTTCCCTTGGCGCCAGCTTTGAAAGGACCTTCTTACGCGAAGAGCGCTGGAAGCTGTTCGCCGATGGTATGCTTACGACCTTGTTGATTACGGTGGTATCTGCCCTTGCCGGCACGACCCTTGGCTTTCTTGTCTTCCTGTGGTGCCGCAGCGGCAGGCGCCTGGCCAACGGGGTGACGAAAGTCTGCCTGTGGCTGGTGCAGGGCATGCCCATGGTGGTCCTGCTGATGATCCTGAACTACATCATCTTCGGAAAGCTCGCCATCAACGGCATCCTGGTCGCGGTCATGGGCTTTACGCTGACCTTCGGCGCCGGGGTGTACGGGCTGATGAAACTGGGCGTCGGGGCGGTGGACCGCGGCCAGTATGAAGCGGCTTACGCGCTTGGCTATACCCCGAACAGAACCTTCTTCAAGATCATCCTGCCCCAGGCCATCCCCCACATCCTGCCTGCCTACCGGGGCGAACTTGTCGGCCTGATCAAGGCCACCGCCATTGTCGGCTATATCGCCGTCCAGGATCTGACGAAGATGGGCGACATTGTCCGCAGCCGGACGTACGAAGCCTTCTTCCCGTTGATTGCGGTGACGGTCATCTACTTTGTCCTGGAAGGGCTGCTGGGGTTCCTGGTCAGCCGGATCAGCGTGTCTTTCAATCCAAGACGCCGCCAGCCCTCGCAGATCCTGAAAGGGATTAAGAAAGAACAGTCCTGAAGAACCTGATATACCTTGCCTGAAATCCTGAGGATTTCATGAAGCCGGATCATATCTCTGGTCCGGCTTTTTTTCGCAGGAAGCCGGAAGGGCAGATATTCAGTGAATCTTAAAAAGATCACTGCCTATCTCTGTTATAATAAACGGAAGCAGGGAGGATACTGCATGACAAAAATCAATGACATCATCAATGAGATGAAAAAGACAATGAGCGGAAAGGACACGGTGCTGACCTGGATCGTGCTGACCGCCCTGGCCAACGGCCATGTGCTGCTGGAAGATATTCCCGGCGTGGGCAAGACAACCATTGCCGTCACCCTGGCCAAGGTCCTGGGGCTGACCCATGGCCGGGTGCAGTTTACTCCTGACGTACTGCCTTCGGACATTACCGGTTTCTCCGTCTACCAGAAGGAAAGCGGTACACTGGTCTATCAGCCCGGCGTCATTTTCTGCAACCTGTTCCTGGCAGATGAGCTCAACCGTGCCACCTCCCGCACCCAGTCGGCTCTGCTGGAGGCAATGGAAGAAGGGCAGGTGACCGTTGACGGCATCAGCCGCAGGCTGCCGGATCCCTTTTTTGTGCTGGCCACCCAGAACCCGACCGGCTCGGCCGGCACGCAGCTGCTGCCGGATTCGCAGATCGACCGTTTCATGGTGCGCCTGTCCATCGGCTATCCCGACCGCAGGGCGGAAATCCGGATGGCCAAGGACCGGATGCTCTCTAATCCGATGCTCACCGTGAAAACGGTTGTCAGCCCGGCGGAGTTTGCGGCCATGAAGCAGCAGATCAACCGGATTTATGTCCATGACGAGGTCATCGCCTATGCGGTAGACCTTGTGGAAGCAACAAGAAAAGATAAGAATTTCGCCCAGGGCGGCTCGCCCCGGGCCACGCTTGCCCTGATTGCTTTGGCCAAGGCCATCGCCGGGTATGAAGAGCGTGACTACGTACTGCCGAAGGATATTGCCCTGGCATATCCGAAAGTGCTCACTCACCGTGTCCATCCGCACCGTGATGCCAGACTGACGGTTGAGGCCGCCCTGGACGCCATCCTCAAGCAGTACAGACAGCCGAAGGTATGACATGTTTCTGAACTGGATCATTTACATTGAATTATTCATCGGGGTGCTGGTGCTCTATTTCGCCAATACCGGCTGGCTTTCCGCGTATCTGCTGATCATGATCGTGCTGCTGCCGGTGTTTTCGCTTGTCTGCAACCGGATCAGCGCTGACAAGGCCGAAGCCGTGATCCTGCAGCAGGGCAGCTGGCTGGTCATGCGTATTGAAAGCACGAAGAAACAGACCCTGTACGGCTATGCGGACGTGACTGTCCGTGACCTGCTGGCCGGGGAAAAGGAAAAAAAGCGGGTGGGGCTGTCCCGACAGGATACATCGATCTGTGAATGCGTGCATGCCGGTGCCTACCGGGTCGATGTGCGCCGGGCCTGTCTCAGCGATATGGTCGGCCTGTTTCAAAGACGGATTGCCCATCCCGCCCACAAGGAAGTCATCATCTATCCCGAACCGCTGCCGCCCGGAGAAGATCCGGATTATTCGTCGCTGCAGAAGCGGGCCTGGCATCCCAAGCCCGGCGGCGGCTTTTCGGAAGTGCATGAAATCCGCGAATACCAGCCCGGCGACGCGATGCGTTCGGTGCACTGGAAGCTGTCGGCCAAAAAGGACGACCTGCTGATCCGGGAAGCCCAGGAAGAAGACCGCCGGGCGGCCTATCTGACCTATGAAAAGGTCTATGACAGAACGGTCATGGACGGCATTCTCGGGGAACTGCTGTATCTTTCCGATGCCCTGCTGGCAATGGACCAGCCGCACTTTATCTATGCCGACCGCATCAGCGACCGTACATCACAGAAAGAAGTCTTCGAAAAAATCCTGCGTGGGGAAGCTGAGCGCAGCACGGGCAAGGTGCCGTATGATGCCTGGCTGTACCATGTGAAGGGAGGAAACCACAATGTATGAGTGGTTAATTGAAATCGCGGACGCCTTTCTTCCTTACGGGGCGGCAAGGAAGTTCACGCCGGAAAACATTGCCCGCTTTCTTCTGGCCTGGGTGCTGTCGTTTGCGGCCGGTTTTTTCGCCGCCATGTCCATGAAGACGGCGTATGCCCTGCCGGCAACGGTCACCTGGCTCGCCCTTTTCAGCCTGTATTTTTCCTGGCTGTTCACATGCATGTTCCTGCTGAAAAAGAAATGCTGGTACATGCTGCCGTTCCTGTTCCCGATGGCTGTCTATATGCACGAATCCTGGCCGGATCTGCGGGCCGGGGCCATCCTGGCCGCGTCCATGTTCTATGACCATCTGGCCAGCGCGGATTATTTCTTCCGCAACATGAACCTGGTCTTTGAACATGTGGATATCAAGACCTGCACCATCTTCCTGCAGGCTGCCAGCCTGCCGCTGACCTTCACCATGGCGTACTGCTGCCTGCGGAAAGGACGGACGCTGCTGAACTTTATCGTGGCGGTGCCGTATTTCGCGGTGTGCCTGATCCTGAACAACCGCACCCCGGCCCCCTGGGCCCTGCTGGGCATGATTACTTCGCTGGCGGCCTGTTTTCTGACCCGTACCGTCCGCCGCAGCAATGATGAGTTTGCCTGGCGCAGCTGCCTGCGGACAACGGTGCTGACCCTGCTTGTCTTTGCCGTGCCGCTGGTTCTGTTAAGGCCGCTGTCATATCACCGTTCCCGATGGGCGATTGAGCTGCATGACAGCCTGCAGGCCTTTTCCCGCCGCCATGCCATCTTCTA
>JAFWCP010000229.1 GCA_017536845.1 Solobacterium sp.
AGCCGGAGGCAGACTCTTTCACGATGATCTGCGGATCGGCCGCAGCCAGTTCATACACCTGGCGGGCAAACGGTGTCCGCTCCGCTTTCGGCGGCAGGATCACGGTCTTCTTCCGCAGATCTTCCATTTTGATGGCAGGCTTCAAAGCCAGCGGCGATTTTGCCGAGACAGCCGCATAAAGCGGACTGTCATACGCCTTGCGGTAAGCGATGGTCTTATTCTGCACAACACTGCGGCGGACAAGGTACAGGGTGTCCTGCTGCCAGGCATCCGTCGACCTGTAACAGGCAAGCGGAAGTTCCTTGATTTCCGGAAAATCCGGCTGGTAGCAGGCATCGAAAAAGCTGTCCATGCATTCGGTCCGGTTGACGCGGTAGCTGAAGGTAAAGCCTTTCTGATTCTGAAACAAGGCAAGGGATGCTTCATATTCAGCAATGATTTTCTTTGCATGCGGGTAGAAAAGATCACCGGCTTCGGTCGGCGTCACCGGCCGTTTATGGCGTACGACAAGCGTTGCATTCAGTTCATTCTCAAGGCTCTGGACCAGCTGGGTAACAGCCGACTGTGATTTGCCAAGGGCTGATGCGGCTTTGGAAAAGGAATGCTGTTCATACACTGCCCGGAAGGCGTAAAGCTGTTCGGTATTCATGAGAGTATTATAAGTCTGACTGATAGTATTATCAAGATAACCTCGGCTTATGAAGATGCCCGGGAAACTATACTTTACCCGGAGGAATCATGTATGAACAGATTTGCAAAAGGACTTTTCGCAGCAATGCTTCTCATCGGCATGACCGGCTGTTCAGCCGCGTCTTCTGCTGCTTCATCAGCTCCTGTTTCTTCACTTGCAGAAGAAACAGGCATTTACACCCCGGGTACCTATGAAGCCACGGGCAAGGGCATGGGCGGTGATGTCACGGTCAGGATCACCGTTGACGCCAGCCATATCACCGATGTCAGCGTTGACGTATCGGGTGAAACCAAGGGTTACGGCGCTGACCACCAGGCCGATTTTGAAAGCCAGATCAAAGAAGCTGACGGCGGGGAAATCGACGGCGTCAGCGGCTGTTCCATTACAACCAACGCCATCAGGGAAGCCATGAACAAGGCGCTGGCCCAGGCAAAGGGCGAGGAGATTCCGGAAGAAACAGCCCAGGCTGCAGAAGCGGATGTCATCGTCATCGGGGCCGGCGGCGCCGGTCTTGCGGCGGCGGCTGCCGCAGCAGATGCAGGTGCTTCCGTCATCGTGCTGGAAGCCAACGGGTTTGCCGGCGGGGCAACCATGACATCCGGCGGCAACTTCCTGAACATCAATCCGGATGACAACAAGGAAGCTGACCGCAATGACGCTGCACTTGAAAAATACGCATCTTACAAAGCAGAAGACTTCCCGGAAGTCCTGCAGCCGCGTTTTGAAGAACTGCTGAAGGAAATTGAAGAGTATAAGAACAACGGCGAAGAAAAAGGCGCGTTTGATTCCGTAAACATGGTCCTGATTGACCATTTCCTGAACGGTGACGGCTATGACCTTGACGGCAACCGGGTTTCGCTTGACTTCGACCTGATCATCCCGGCCTTTGAAAACTATGACGGCATCCGTGACATGCTTACCGAAAACGGCATGAAGATCAAACCCGGCGCAACGGCCGGCAAGCATTTCAGCTCACCTGAAGGCGGCGGCAAGGCCATGATTGACGCCCTGCTCAAGGCGGCTGAAAAAGCGGACATCCAGTATAACGTCAAGGCGACGGAACTGGTTGTCACAGATGGAAAAGTCACCGGCGTCAAAGCAATCAGAGAAGACGGCGATGAAGTGGAATACCACGCGAACAAAGGTGTTGTCATTGCGACCGGCGGCTATACTTCCAACACGAAGATGGTTGCGGAAACCCAGCGTATGTATACAGGGCTGAATGAAAACAACCCTTCCAACCAGCCGGCCACCATTCAGGGTGACGGCATTCTCATGGCGCAGAAGCTCGGTGCCGGCACAAAGGATATGTCCTTTATCACAACCATGTTAAAGGGATATCAGAACCTTGCCACAAGCGGTGAGGAAGCGACCATCTACGGTGCAGCCCAGCTTGCCGTCAACATCAATGGCGAACGCTTTATTGACGACAAACCGGCCAGCGGCCCGGCGGCGGCTGTCCGTTATGCCCTGAACGACCAGCCCGAAGGCATCATGTATGCCATCGGCGACCAGAAGATGATTGACGCCATGAACGCTTCCAAAGAAGGCATGGCTGATGACATGATCGCAAGAGGCATGGCATGGCAGGCAGATACTCTGGAAGACGCTGCTTCTGCAGCCGGCCTGGATCCGGAAGCTGTTAAGAAAACAGTGGAAACCTTCAATGGTTATGTGGATGCGGGCAAGGATGATGATTTCGGCAGAACCGAATTCAACGGCAAGGTGGAAGAAGGCCCTGTTTACATTGCCAAGCTGCAGAGTGCCTACCATCTGACCTTCGGCGGCCTGACCGTTGATGGTGATACCCATGTCCTGGATACTGACGGCAAGGTGATTCCGGGCCTGTACGCGGCCGGTGATGTCGTCGGCAATTTCGAAGGCGACATCCATCAGTCCGGTTACTGCCTGACAGTCGTCCTGAACTCCGGTCTTGTGGCCGGTAAGACAGCTGCCGCAGAATAAACACAACGATCCCGGTGATCCGGGATCGTTTTTTATATGAACCACTTATGAACAGTGTTTACCAGCCATCTTTGTCGTATTCATCAGAAAGGTATTTAGCGTTCCTGAAATTCTCGTCCATGTAGGTTTCGAGATCTTCAGGTCTGATGCCGAAGCGTTCCAGCCAGCCAAGGTATTCCGGCTCACTGTCACGCAGCTTTGCCTTTGCGTTTTCATCAATACTGACGGAGATGCCTTGTATCTTCGTCAGGAAATGTGAAACGTCGAATCTTTCATTGCACATGTCTTTGATATGGCTGTAGATCCATTCTCTGTACATCTGCGCTAAAAACAGCGCAAAGTCTCTGCCGGTCATGCCGTTTCGGAATTCTTCTGTAAGGTCAGCTGTTTCACCATGATTCATCAGGGCGTTCCATAAATACTGCTGGTCTTCCTGCTGCCACTCCATGCGGATCAGTTTCTCGTCAGGGATCTCTTCACCGTTTGTGAAGTAAAGGAACCTGCCGGCATCCTGGGTAAAGAGCTTTCTGGAATTCTTGACTGCTTTCACTGTAAACGGCATGTTTCCGAAGAAATCCTCATCGTCTTCATCGTGTTCCAGTTCAAAGTATTCGGAATACGGTTCATACACAGCATCATAATAGGACATGGTTTCCAGGATCAGCTTCCTCTGTTTCAGGAAGGTGGATGCCGATTCTGTCATCCATTCCCTTTTCTCAGGGATTTCAAGAAGCGCCCAGTGTCCGGAAATCCCTTCATATTCACCATCCCAGCGGATGATGCGGCGGCCATTCTGCAAGGGTGCATCTTCCAGTGCTTTCAGCTGCTTTTTCAGAGCTTTCTGATCAGGATATACAGATGTGAACATGCATACGGTTGTCGGCATCTTCTTCAAAGCATTGATTTCCATAAAGTGGTATGTTTCCAGA
>JAFWCP010000230.1 GCA_017536845.1 Solobacterium sp.
CCCCTGAGGTCAAGATGTTCAAACTGCGACGGCGCATTGCCGTAGTCGAACCCTTCCACCATGATGCCGTTCCTTTCTCCGGCCAGTACGGCATCGGGATACTGTTTTTTCAGCGCCCAGGATTCCTCGATGCCGGCGGTCGGATACACGGCGGCAGCGCCGGCCGCGTACATATAGCATTCCAGCGTAAATGCCCGGAAGACATCAATCACAACGGTCAGGCCGTCAGCGTCTGCCGCGCCTTCCAGCTGATGGAGTATCTGTATATCCATGAAAAACACCTCCTGTATTATTTCTGAAACTCCGAAAACGTTTTCATTATAGCATTCTATTTCTTGCGCAAACGGCCGGAACGTAATATCATAATAAAGATTAAGGAGTAATCGCCATGGTACCTACTAAGCTTTATTATCCTTTTAACTATTTCTATCACGAGGTATGCACTGTTGCCTTCTATGGTTCGGCCAATCCGGTCCTGGTCAAAGGCCACCTTGTGCTTCGGACATATTATAAAGATGAGGAAAAAACGGAGGTTGATATTCAGCACACTTCCGATTACTGGCGTGATGAGCTTTTCTTCCAGACCAACAAGGTCCTGCGCGAGCAGATGGAAGACGGCTACACCGGCCCCCGGCAGCTGATTGAACTCTCGATCCCCGAGCTTGGCAAGCACTATCGGCTGATCTACAACACGATTGAGGAAGCGTCCCCACGCTATGACGACCGTCTGACCATCCTCTCCTACCGTGACCCTGAAGCAAGAGGTGTTGCAATCATACTCAAGCGGGATGATAAAGGCGCCGTGACGTGGCTGGATGAAAAAGAAGCCCGTTCGATTATTGAACGTTTCCATATCTCATGATGAATCAGAAAAGCTAAAAGCCGCAGATGCGGCTTTTTCATATTCTGCTACTCTACATCCGTATCCCGGACAATGCCGTAGACCATCTTCTGGTCAACCGGTGCATCACCGATGACAACTGCCTGACGCATGATGGCGGCTGCTTCATCGGCATTGGCTTCCTCATTGACATACAGCGTGCAGAGCGGTTTTGAAGGATCAACCGGGCTGTTGAGCCTGACCTTCATGACAAGGCCGACGGCCGGATCAATCGGATCGCCTTTCTTCGCCCGGCCTGCCCCAAGGATCTGGGCAGCATGGCCGATGCGTTCGGTATGCATCCCTGTTACCACACCGGTTTTTTCCGGATACACATCGATCCGCTTTCTGACCTTCACAAGTTCTTTGATCTTTTCAGCATCAATATAGCTGCTGTCACCATGCTGAAGAGCAAACATCTTTTTCAGAACTGCCAGGCCGCTGCCGTCCGCAATCGCCCCCTTCAGCATGCCCTCAGCTTCTTCGTCATCTTTGGCAAGGCCGCCCATTTTCAGCATTTCCTTTCCCAGCAGCAGGCAGACCCGGTAAAGCGGGTCGGTTTCGGGAATCATGCCGCTGAGCAGTTCCACCGCTTCCTGGACTTCCAGGGCGTTGCCGACGGCCATGCCAAGAGGCTGGTCCATGTCGGTGACGATGGCGGTTACCCGTCTGCCCAGATGTTTGCCGATGGCGGTCATCAGCCGTGCCAGGGCAAAGGCTTCTTCCGGGGTGCGCATGAAAGCACCGGAGCCGCACTTGACATCCAGGACAATGGCATCGCTGCCGGCAGCCAGCTTTTTGGACATGATCGACGAGGCAATCAGTGGGATTGAGCGCACGGTGCCGGTAACATCACGCAGGGCGTAGAGCATCTTGTCAGCCGGAACGAGGTTGCCGGACTGGCCGATGACGGCGACGCCGCATTTGCGCACAATATCCTTGAACTCATCCATGCCGATTTCAATTTCCGTGCCGGGCACGGATTCCAACTTGTCCAGCGTGCCGCC
>JAFWCP010000231.1 GCA_017536845.1 Solobacterium sp.
AGCTGATCCGCATCAAGGGCAGAGTCGTCTCGCATGAAGTTGTCAACGAGCTCATCCAGACCATCATGGTCGAAGACGAAAACGGCGATGTCGCCAGAGTCTTCATCGACGGCTATATCTGCGCTGACAGCGAAGTTGAAAACCTCACTGATGGCTGTGACATCGAAGTGGTCGGCATGTCTTCCTATGATGATACGTTCAACGCACCGGATGGACCGTTCCCGCGTATCAGAATCAGAAACAGGGCAGACATCATCTGCACGCCGCACATCGACCCGCTGGTTGTGGCGGAAATCACCGGCAAGACCGATCTGGAAGAAGGCGAAACACTGACGCTTGAAGCCAAGGCAGAAGGAGGTATCGCTCCGTATACATGGCAGTTCACAATGGACGGCGAAGTGGTCCAGGAATTCGGCGAAAGCGCTGTATTCACCTGCACACCGGAAGCCGGTACCCATACCGTCCTTGCGGAAGTCAAGGATGCCGAAGGCAATGTTGCTTCCCTGAGCGTTGCAGTGTCCGTTGCCAAGAAAATCACTGAATTCAAGGTGACGCTGGCAGCCGGCCTGCATGGCGCGATTGATCCGGAAGGTGAAATCACCGTTCAGGAAGGTGAGGAAATCACCATCACCCTGACTCCGGATGAAGGCTATCTGCTGGAAGCAGTGCTGGTCAACGGCCAGCTTGCCGAAGCGGAAAACAACACCCTGGTGCTGACCGTCACTGCCGATACCGACATCAAGGCATTCTTCACGAATGATCCTGACTACAAGCCGGAAGAACCGGTGAAGAAGTACAAGGTCACCCTGGTCAAAGAGGGTGAAGGCATTGCCGAAATTGATGCAGAAGAAGCTGAATACGGCGATGAAATCAGAATCGACTACAGGCCGGCGGAAGGCTATGTGATTCAGACTGTCACAGCCAACGGCAAGGAAATCAGCTATGGCGAAAGCAATGCGTTTGTGACCGTCAGGGAAGATACCGAAATCGTTGTCACTTTCCGGATCCTCCATATCGAGTTCTACAAGGGACACTGGTATGAGAACGGCCAGATCCAGGGCCGTTATGGTGATCCGCAGAACGTCACCGATGAATTCTTCGACCAGGTGGAACGCGGCCGTGAAATCTATGACCCGGCAACCGATGCCTGGTACTGGCTTGACGCGCTGTATGACGGACATGTCGCCAAGAACAAGGAAGTATACATCCCGTACATCTTCCAGGGCGAAGATCCGGCAACCGAAGGCAAGTGGGTCAGATATGACAAGGACGGCAGGATGATCAAGGGCTGGTACATTGCCGAAAACGGCAGCGTTTACTACTATGATCTGCTGACCGGCGCCATGGCCAAGGGCACTGTCACCATCGACGGCACGGAATATGAGTTTGATCCCGTGACCGGCGTCAGAAAGTAAGGACATGCTTTCAGGAGCTGCAGGAAACTGCAGCTCTTTTATTGTGCAAAAAAAGATAATGATACAGTTTTTGTTTTCGAAACAGAAACGGCAAATCCGCAATTTGTGTTTCCTTCATGAATACGTATCTAAAACGCTTACACGATAATTGAAGCACTTTTATCAGCGTTTTATAATTATTTAAACAGCTCTGCGTCTGCTCGCGCAGAGAAAAGAAGAGGAGAAAAGAAAGTATGAGTACAAAGAACCAAGGCAAGAAGGGTTCAAAACTGCTGGTCCCCGTGATCGTGATCCTTCTGGCGCTGACCCTTGCCGCAAACATCGCGGCTGGCATGTTCGATTCGTTCCTTGACCACTACCTCGGCGGCAATCCTTATGACATTGTCGAAATCGAAGGCAGTGAAAACTGGGACAAGAACTACTACACAGCCAAGTATGGTTCCAAAGAGGAAGCGACAAAGGCAGCGGAAGAATTCGTCACAAAGATCGGTGATGAAGGCATCGTCCTGCTTTACAACAAGGACAACGCCCTGCCGCTTGCCGGCAGTGAGACCATTTCGCTGCTGGGCCGTTTCTCGGCTGACCCCATTTACGGCGGCTCCGGCTCCGGTACGGTAGACCCGTCCACCTGCTATGACTTCTACAAGGGTATTTCCAATTCCGGGTTCAAGATGAACGACACCGTTTACAACTGGATCAAGAACAACTATGAAAAGTACCCCAAGACAAACATCGTCATGGACAATCCGGCAGCTTCCACGTACTACATCGGTGAAATTCCGGTTGCGGATTATGATTCCTCTGCGCTGAGCTCCATCAAGGGCACGGTCGGTGTTGTCGTCATCGGCCGCGGCGGCGGTGAAGGCGGCGACCTGTGCCAGGATATCAAGGCAACCCTGGATTCCAAGATTTCCGGTGAATTCAAGGCCAATGCGGAAACAGCCAACTATGAATCCGGCCAGCACCATCTGGAACTCAACAAGGAAGAGAGGATCTGATCGCCCAGGCAAAGGCAGACTGCGACAAGGTCATCGTCCTGATCAACGCTTCCACAACCATGGAACTCGGACCGCTGGTCGAAGCAGGCGGCAAGTATGAAGCAGACGCCGTTCTCTCCGTCGGCTCCATCGGTTCCACGGCAGCGGTTGCTGTCGGCAACATCCTCGCCGGCACAGCCAACCCGTCCGGCAGAACAACGGACCTGTGGGCGGCTGACTTCACAAAGGATCCGACCTTTGTCAACTTCGGCAGCTTCCAGTACACCGATGTCTCCGGCTTCTATACCCAGGCAACCGACAAGGCATTCTTTGTTGAATACGAAGAAGGCATCTATATCGGCTACCGTTACTATGAAACAGCTTTTGCGGAAGCGGAAGCAGGCAACTATCCGGGCTTTGACTATGATTCCGCTGTTGTCTTCCCGTTCGGCTATGGCTTATCCTACACGACATTCGAAAAGACCCTGGACAGCGTCAATGTCTCCGGCGACAAGGTTGTCGCGGAAGTGACTGTTACCAATACCGGTGATGTCGCGGGCAAGGATGTTGTGGAAATCTACTACACAGCGCCTTATACATAGGGCGGCCTGGAAAAGTCCGCCGTTGTCCTTGGCCAGTTTGAAAAGACTTCTGAACTGGCGCCGGGCGCAAGCGAAAAGGTCACCCTGACATACAATGTCAGAGACATGGCTTCCTATGATTCCTCCAAGGGTGCCTATGTGCAGGATGCCGGCACGTATACCATCAGCCTGCGCAGCAACTCCCACGATGTCATTGATTCCAAGGATATCACCCTGAGTGCGGAAACATACACCACCGATGCGGCAACCGACAATGAAATTGCCAACCGCTTCGATGCCGAAACAGCATACATGGAAAAGAACTGCACCAAGTTCACAAGATCCGACTTTGCGGGCACATTCCCGACTGCTGCATCCGATACGACAACCGATGCTGTGGGCATCACCGTCAAGATGTATGACGCAGCAGCGGCTGCCAACGCTTCCGACCCGATGCCTGTCACCGGTGCCAACAACGGCGTCCAGCTGATTGACCTGCGCGGCAAGGACATTGATGATGAGCTCTGGGAAGACCTGCTCGACAACCTGACCGTTGCGGACATGCTCGCAGTGCTCAATGACGGTGCCTACAACACAGCCGCCATCGACACCATCGGCAAGCCTGCCATAAGCGACCCGGATGGCCCGCAGGGCTTTACCTCCCTGTTCGGCACAACCGGCAACTGCGCATATTGCTCTGAATTCCTGATGGCCCAGACCTGGAACAAGCAGCTGATGTATGAACTGGGCGAAATGATCGGTGAAGAAGCACTGGCTTCCGGCTACAACGGCTGGTATGCGCCGGCAATGAACACCCATCGTTCCCCGTTTGCAGGCCGTAACTTCGAGTACTACTCCGAAGACGGCACGCTGGCCGGCGAACTGGCGGCACAGGTCGTTTCCGGTGCTGCTTCCAAGGGCTGCTATGCTTATATCAAGCACTTTGCAATGAATGACCAGGAAACCCATCGTACCGACCACCTGCTCACCTGGGCAGATGAACAGACGATCCGTGAAATCTACCTCAAGCCGTTTGAAAAGGTTGTCAAACAGGCAACAACACAGATGAAGATGCTGGATGATGAAGGCAAGTCTGTCACCGTCACAATGCCGGGCTGCACAGCTGTCATGAGCTCCTTCAACTTCATCGGCACGGAATGGGCCGGCGGCAAGAAGGCTCTGATGACCGACATCCTGAGAACAGAATGGGGCTTCAAGGGCTTTGCGATCACCGACTTCAACCTGTATGACTACATGAACAAGAATCAGGGCGTCTATGCCGGTACTGACCATATGCTTACTTACTCTGCATGGTCCGGTGACTTCCCTGATTCCTCCAGCGCTACTGCTATTCAGGGCATGAGAAATGCAATGCACCACATCCTCTACACAGTAGCCAACTCCAACGCCCTCAACGGCGTTGCGCCGGGTTCGAAGTTCGTCTACCATCCGGCAACATGGCAGTATGGCCTGTGGGGTGTCTCCGCCGTTATTGTCCTGCTGTGTGCGTTCCTTGGCTTCAAGGCTTTCAAAGGCAAGAAGAGCTGAGCCTGTCAAACTGAATCATTGAAGAAGGAGTCTGGAAAAGGTTTCAGCTCCTTCTTTTTCATAAAAAGATCCGCAGCCGCCTTTTCCGGTGGCTGCGGATTGTGTTTTATGCTGAGGTATGGCTCAGTCCATATGAAGTGCTTTGCGGATATCCTCGTGACGGGGCTTTGCAGCATCGGCCCAGTGCGGCCCGTTGACATACATGTCGGAGAGCTCTGCAAGGGCCTTGGGCACGTTGATCCCCTGCGGGCAGGCGTGCGTGCACTGGCCGCACTGGATACAGGCGGAAGGAAGTTCGTTTTCCGCCAGGC
>JAFWCP010000232.1 GCA_017536845.1 Solobacterium sp.
GCCTGCTGAACATGATTACCCAGGCCCAGAAAGAGGAAGAAGAAAAGAAAAAGCTGACATTCATCCCGGCCCTGCGGATGAAATACGGCAATACCCCGATGATCCTGATAGTCTCGGTCATCGTTGAGTCCCGCAGCGTCCAGCTCGTCTACCGCGTCTATGACCAGGGGCACATGATCCACCAGATCGAAGTGCTCAAGGAAACCTTTGAACTCGAAGACATTGCCGACATGCTTGCGGTCACGCTGGGGATGTATGAAGATGTCGAAGACATCGTTATCAACACCCCGGGCGTTTACACCGACGGGAAGCTTACCTTCCGCTCGGCCGGCATCATCGGCGTGGATGTGCAGGAATACTTTTCCCGTTTCAACCGCCGGGTGATCATCGTAAATGACGCCAATGCCATGGCGCTTGGCTACTATGGCCTGCAGAAGAAATCCGAGAACATCGCGTTCTACTTCCATCCCCACGCCGCCCGTACGGCCGGCGTCGGCAACATCGTAAGCGGCCGGCTGATCAAAGGCCATCACGGCCTGGCCGGGGAAATGCAGTATATCCACAAGATTACCGCCTATTCCGATGACCCGGCACGGCTTGCCCTGACCCCGGAAGGCACGCTGGAAATCGTTTCCCGCTACCTCGTCAGCATCATTGCCAGCTATGCCCCGGAAATCATCGCCGTCTACTGCGACATGGTTCCGGATATAGACGAGCTGAAACAGGAAGTCGGAAAATTCATCCAGCCTGAATTCCTGCCGGAAATCGTCAAGGTGGAAAACGTCATCGAGTATATGTTTGTCGGCGGCATCATGGAATACATCCGGATCAACGCGGAAACCGCCCGGGATTCAGAGGCGTCCGCATATGAAGGCAGTCCGGAAAACCCGGCCTGACGCATCACAACACTATCAATGCAGCTTCTTTTAAGAACGGAGGACACAATGTATAAAATCGCAACGAAGAAAGAGCTCAATCCGACCGTTACGCAGATGGAAATCGAAGCACCGCTTGTCGCCAGAAAGGCAAGGCCGGGCCAGTTCATCATCCTGCGCGTCAATGAGGAAGGGGAAAGAATTCCTCTGACGGTCGCCGGCACCGATCCTGAAAAGGGAACGGTCAAGATCATCTTCCAGATTGTCGGCGCCACGACAAAACTGCTCGGCGCGAAAAACGAAGGTGAGTACATTCAGGACTTTGTCGGCCCCCTCGGCGTGGCGACCCATACCGACGGCATCCGCAAGGTCTGCATCGTGGGCGGCGGCGTAGGCTGCGCCATTGCCATGCCGGTTGCCCAGGAATTCCATCGCCTTGGTGCGGAAGTCACCAGCATCATCGGTTTCCGAAACAAGGACCTGCTGATCCTGGAGGATGAATTCCGTGCCTGCTCGGACCGGCTGGTTGTCATGACCGATGACGGTTCCTATGCAAGAGAAGGCAATGTCACCGTTCCGTTAAAGGAAATGCTGGACGCCGGTGAGAAGTTTGACATGATCATCACGATCGGCCCGCTGATCATGATGAAGTTTGTCACCCTTGCGGCAAAGCCGTACGGCGTACCGGTTACGGTTTCCATGAACCCGATCATGATCGACGGCACCGGCATGTGCGGCGGCTGCCGTCTGACCCTGAACCAGGACGGTAAGAAAGTCACGAAGTTCGCCTGCGTCGACGGGCCGGACTTCAACGGTTATGAAGTTGATTTCGATGAAGCCATGAGCAGAGGAAGAATGTACATCGATTTCGAAAGACATGCCTATGATGAAGCCTGCAGCCTGCTGGCAAAGGAGAACTGAGATGGCAATTGATCCTAAAAAGCATGAAATGCCGACCCAGGCCCCGGAAGTCAGAGCCCATAACTTCTCGGAAGTTGCGCTTGGCTACCCGGTTGAAGTCGCCGTGGAAGAGGCAAAGAGATGTCTGAACTGCAAGAACAGGCCGTGTGTATCCGGCTGCCCCGTCAACATTTCCATTCCTGAATTCATCGGCCGGATGAAGGAAGGCGACTTTGAAGGCGCCTACCAGATTATTTCAAAGTCATCCTCACTGCCCGCTGTCTGCGGCCGTGTCTGCCCGCAGGAATCACAGTGTGAAAGCAAGTGCACCCTCGGCATCAGGTTTGAACCGGTCGGCATCGGCCGTCTGGAACGTTTTGCGGCGGATTACCACAATGCCCACGCAACCGAAAAGGCTGTGGCGCCCGAAGCCAACGGCCACAGGGTCGCGATTGTCGGCTCCGGCCCTTCCGGCCTGACATGCGCCGGCGACCTGGCCAAGAAGGGCTACAAGGTCACCGTCTATGAAGCACTGCATACGGCCGGCGGCGTGCTGGTCTACGGGATTCCGGAATTCCGTCTGCCGAAGGCCATCGTTGCCAAAGAAGTGGAAACCCTGAAGGAACTGGGCGTTGACGTGGAAACCAATGTCGTCATCGGCAAGACCCTGACCATTGATGAACTGTTCGAGATGGGCTATGAAGCGGTCTTTGTCGGCTCCGGTGCCGGTCTGCCCAACTTCATGAACATCCCCGGTGAAGCACTCAAGGGCGTCTATTCCGCCAATGAGTTCCTGACCCGTTCGAACCTGATGAAGGCGTATCTCGACCATCCTGTCACCCCGATCATGAAAGGCGGCAGGGTCGCGGTTGTCGGCGGCGGCAACGTTGCCATGGACGCCACCCGTACAGCCCTTCGTCTGGGCGCGGAAAAGGTCTATATCGTCTATCGCCGTTCCATGGAAGAACTGCCGGCCAGGGCGGAAGAAGTCGAACACGCCAAAGAAGAAGGCATCGACTTCCAGCTGCTGCGCAACCCGGTGGAAATCCTCGGCTACAACAACAAGGACAACCCCAGAGATCCGAAGAACGGCTTTGTCACCGGCATCAGAATCATCAAGATGGAACTCGGCGAACCCGATGCCAGCGGCAGACGCCGTCCCGTTCCGGTCGAAGGCAGCGAATATGAGCTTGATGTCGACGCCGTCATCATGGCCATCGGCACATCGCCCAACCCGCTGATCAAGAACACGACCAAGGGCCTGGAAGTCAACCGCCGCGGCGGCATCATCGTCAACGAAGACGGCCTGACATCCCGTACGGGCGTCTATGCCGGCGGTGACGCGGTCACCGGTGCGGCAACCGTCATCTCGGCCATGGGTGCCGGCAAGGTCGCCGCAAAGGCCATTGACGAATACCTTTCCCCGAAGGCATAAGACAGCTTTATCAAAGAATCACAAAGAGGGCCGCATAAGCCCTCTTTTCAAACAGTTTCCGAAAGGTGTAATCATTTTTAATGGCGGTCACGGTTGTCTGACAGTTGATTGATGCGGAAGGATGAAAGATAATATTGTGCATGAACAACCAGGATATCAAACGGTGCAGAGAGTTTATCAGTTTCTGCAATCATGTGGAACCGGGATCCATCAACGCCCGGATTGCCGACAGCGTTCTTTCGCGGGTTCATGATCTGAACGATCTGACCCTGGACAGCGTCGCCCGCGGGGCGGATGTATCGGTTCCTTCGGCCAGCCGGTTTTTCCGCAAAGCCGGATTTTCGTCATTCAGTGAGTTCCGGATTCTCTTTCCGGCCTATATGGAACTGCTGCGGAACCTCCGCCACAGCCTGACAGCATCGGAACGGATGCCTGACCAGGTCGGCATCCTGCAGGAAGCGTATGAACTGTACCGCCGGAACCTGGAAGCTACCTTCCGGGAACTTGACATGGATGCCCTGAAAGAGGTGGCTGAAATGATGATGTCAGCCAGCCGTGTATATATCATCGGAGAGCCGTCTGACCTGCAGGTCAGCTTCCAGCTGCAGATGGATCTGCTGTTCCGCGGCGTTGCATCCATCCAGTGCGACATTGCGGAATCGGAGACCATTCTCAAGATGCCGATTGACGAAGATGCCGTATGTGTCTTTGTGACTGTTTATTCTGACTGGTACGTGGATGAACTGGTCAGCCTGGCAGCTTCCGCCCGCTCCAAAGGATCGGCCACCGTGCTGTTCCATCAGGATACTGTCTACGAGGATGAACCATTCACGAAAAAAATCCAATACGGCTCCGGATCTTCCATTATGGGCGGGTTTGCCTCGGTGTGCCTGATCATCCGGATCCTGTGCAATATGATCGCCGGTTCGCCGTTGAAAAATTCGTAAAAAAACTGTTTGACATAACCCGGCCGCTTTTGTATTATATTCTGCGGCCACACATACCAAAAAAAGATGTAGCCCCGGTAAGGTACAATTTTTGGAGGTAAAAAAGATATGCGTCAGACAACGATGCTTAAGCCAGCAGAAGTCGTCCGTACATGGTATGTCGTCGATGCGACAGACCTCACACTCGGACGCATGGCATCTGAGGTTGCCAAAGTGCTCAAGGGCAAGCATAAGCCCACTTATACACCTAACGTTGACTGCGGTGACTATGTCATCGTCGTAAATGCGGACAAGGTCAAGATCACTGGTGATCAGGAAGCCAAGAAGTTCTACTACAGCCATTCCGGTTTCCCCGGAGGACTCCGTGTCAGAAGCACAAGAGTCATGCGTGAGAAGTACACCGTTGAATGGGTCGAAAAAGCGATTAAGGGCATGCTGCCGCACAACAAGCTCGGCGACGAAATGCGCAGACACGTATTCGTATATACAGGCCCGGATCATCCGCATGCAGCACAGAAGCCTGTTGAACTGCAGATCAGGAAGTAAGGAGGAAGGAAGATTATGACAACAAAGAAGAAGGGTATCTCTTATATCGGTACCGGACGTCGTAAGAAGTCTGTTGCACGTGTCTTCATGACTCCCGGCACAGGTACAATCACTGTCAATGGCCGCACCTTAGAGGAGTATCTCCCTCAGGCGACTCTGAGAATGGTTGTCAACTCACCGCTTGTCCTGACTGAGACAAAGGATCAGTTTGACATTCAGATCAACGTGAACGGCGGCGGTTATTCCGGCCAGACTGGTGCAATGCGTCATGGCATCGCACGTGCGCTGCTCGAAGCAAGTGCTGACTACAGACCGGTTCTGAAGAAGGCCGGTTTCCTGACACGTGATTCCCGTGAGAAGGAAAGAAAGAAGTATGGTCTGAAGGGCGCAAGAAGAGCTCCTCAGTACTCCAAGCGTTAATCGCAGCTTCGCAAAGATCGAAAGAACCCGGGTATGGATGTACCCGGTTTTTTCATATCCGGGGAATTTCAACAGATCCGCAAAAAGGATCAGTATCTGGAATGCTGTTCAAAACAAACAGTACATATCAGCCTTTCGTTTCCGATGAGAGGCTGATTCTTTTTTTGCTTCTGGAAGAATGGCTGGAATCTGAAACTTCAGAAAATGAATATGATTCATTGAATTGTATTCATTTTTGTTTTATACTTCTGTTGGCTGAGATCATGAGGGAGATGTGAGACAATGGAGAAGAAAGGAAACGTCAGGCATGCAAGAGCCGCTGAGACCAGAAAGCGGATCGTTGCAGCTGCAAAAAGACTGATCACAAAGAACGGGTTCGAGAATGTATCTATTGAAGATATTGCAAAGGAAGCTGAAGTTTCAACAGGCTCTTTTTACACCTACTTCAAAAAGAAAGAAGATGTAGTTGAGGAATTGAATCAGATAAACTTCTATCGCCTTGCAGAAACTGTCAATGAGATGAAAGACAAAGATCTGAATGGCCGGCTGAAGTATTACTGCCATGAATTTCTGGCTGAGATTGAGCGGGTTGGCATCGAAATCTGCAGGCAATGGATCCGGAACAATATCACGCCTGTCCGTATGACGATTGCGGATCAGGAATCTACTAAATATGATCACGATTACCGCGCAATGGAATCAATCCTTGAGGAAGGCATCCGCAGAGGTGAGCTTACCGGCGACACACCTGTGGAAGAAATGGCTCTGTTTTTCAATGCGCAGCTCTATGGCCTGATGGTCGCCTGGTGTATGACGGATGCTTCTGTGGTCGGATCGGACAGAACAGATGCGTTCTGCGAAATCATCATTAAACCGGCCCTTGCACAGTACATTGTATTATGACGAAGAAAAGGCCGGTATATCTACGGCGCTTTTGCCCGGACAGGTCAGCACAATATGGGCTGTCTCGACGTGATCTGTGCGAGTCTGCGGAAGGAATGAACAAGGACCGCGCCAAGGCATACATGATCACCGCGTCCGTCGCCGGAAGTACCAGCCTTGGCGCAATGAAAATCGTGCTGTGGCGGGAGCGATTCATCATCTGCAAACGGTTCACCATGGCTTTCGCCTGAGGTATGGACATGATCGTCAGCTTATTCACATGAGGAGGAGTATCAATGATTTACAACAGTTTTCAGAACATTCGTCTGTCCGGGCTGGGATTTGGTGCCATGCGTCTGCCGGTGATCGGCAGCGACGACAGCCACATCGACGAAGCCGCAGCGCTGCGCATGGTCGATACGGCCATGGCAAATGGCATCAACTAGTACGATACAGCAGGGGGATAGCACGGTGAGAAGTCCGAGCTTGTATTGGGCAAAGCGCTTGCCCGCTATCCACGGGAAAGCTTTTACCTGGCCACCAAGTTTCCCGGTTATGATCCCGCCAACTGGAACAGGGTTGAAGAAATATTTGAGACACAGCTGCAAAAGCTGAACGTTGAATACTTCGATTTTTACCTGTTCCACAATGTCTGCGAAATGAACATCGACGCTTATCTGGATGATGAAAAATATCACATCTTCAGCTATCTGATGGAACAGAAGCGCAACGGCCGCATTAAGCATCTGGGGTTCTCGTGTCATGGAAGCATACCTGTTCTCAAGCGTTTTCTGGATGCTTACGGCAAGGATATGGAATTCTGCCAGCTTCAGCTGAACTATCTGGACTGGACCTTCCAGCACGGCAAGGAAAAGGTCGATCTGCTGAATGAGATGGGTATTCCCGTCTGGGTGATGGAGCCACTGCGCGGCGGCAAGCTGGCCTGTCTGGCGCCGCAGTACGAAGCTGAACTGAAGGCACTGCGTTCCGATGAAGAGATTGCCGCCTGGGCTTTCCGTTTTCTGCAGACTGTCCCGGGTGTAACCATGATCCTGTCCGGTATGTCGAACCAGGAGCAACTGGAGAAAAATCTTGCCACTTTCGCTCAGGATCGGAAGCTGAACGAGACCGAAATGCAGACTTTACTGGGTATTGCGGAGAAGATGCTTTCCGTCGGCACGGTGCCCTGTACAGCCTGCCATTACTGCGTCAGCCATTGTCCGATGAGTCTGGATATTCCACACCTGCTGTCTCTTTACAACGAGCATGCGTATACCGGCGGCGGGTTCATCGCGCCCATGGCACTGAGTGCACTTCCGCCTGAAAAGCAGCCGTCTGCCTGCCTGCAATGCCGCTCCTGTGAGCAGGTTTGCCCGCAGCAGATCAAGATATCCGAGGTGCTGGCGGATTTCTCTGAAAAGCTTGGATAAAAAACAATTCCCATGAATTCAGGCAAAAGAAACAGGAAACGACAAAATCGATAAGGAGTTTTGAAACAATGAAGAATCTTGGCTTTGGCATGATGCGGCTTCCGGTGCTTTCCGGGCCGACCGACTTTGACTACGAACAATTAAACCGGATGGTAGATGCTTTCCTTGCCGCCGGGTACACTTACTTTGATACCAGCTATGTCTATCATCAAGGCAAAAGTGAGGAGGCAACCCGTAAAGCGCTCGTGGAACGTCATCCAAGGGACAGCTTTACCGTCGCGACGAAGTTTCCGACATTTTTGGATATTCCGGAAGACAGGATTGAAGAAATCTTCCAGAGCCAGCTGGACAATCTGGGTGTAGACTGCATTGATTATTACCTGCTCCATAACATTTCGACCATTAATTATGACGGTTACGACGGCAAGGGCGGTATCGTCAAAACAACACATCTCTTTGACCATGCAGGAAAGTGGAAGGAAGAAGGGAAGATCCGTCACCTTGGCATTTCATTCCATTCCTCTGCAAAACTGCTGGATCGTGTTCTCACGGAGCACCCGGAGATTGAGTTCGTTCAGATTGCAGTAAATCCCATTGACTGGGACAGCGAGCTGGTGCAGGCAGAGCTTTGTTATGATGTGATCCGTAAGCATGGCCGGAAGGTCATCATCATGGAGGCGGTCAAGGGTGGCGGATTAGCAAAGCTGCCGGAGGAAGCGGAAGCTGTTTTGAAGGCACTTCATCCGGACTGGAGTATCGCATCATGGTCGGTACGGTTCTGCCTCGAAAAAGAAGACGTGATCGCAGTTCTCTCCGGCATGAGTACGCTGGAGCAGGTGCTCGAAAATACAAAGACGAGCGATGAGGCGCAGCCGCTGACCGATGAAGAACAGCAGGCACTTGCAGAGGCCATGCGGATTTATCGGGAAAGCGCACCCATCAGGCAGAGTGAAATCGACGGGTACAAGGGCCTCCTGTACCATGGCGTTCCGGTCAGTGCGATCCTGCAGGCGTACAGCATCTGCCAGATCCAGCCAGACCCCGGCTTCTCAGACGACAACAACTACCTGAAAAACAACTTCGCCGAGGCAGCGCACGTGGAC
>JAFWCP010000233.1 GCA_017536845.1 Solobacterium sp.
GTCTACATGGTAGACATAGTCAATATTCAAACTGCCCATCATCATTGTTTTCATGTGTATGTCCTCTTGCTGGATAAAGTGATCCCGTGGATTTCGGCTTAGTAAAAGACAGCCGGCAGAACGCCGGCCGGGGATGAAACTGATTGCCTGAATACCTCAATACTAATCAGCCGGCCTTGTCGCCTTGTATTCTTTGTCGCCGGGCTTGTAGACCTTCCCGTTTTCAAAGAACTGGCCGTCAATCAGAACACGGTACATGATGATCTTGCCGTAACGAAGGGCACGGATGCGTTTCTTGGCAACCCGTACTGCCTTGTTGCCGTCATCTGTATCTGCTTCAAACTGCATTTCAATCTGGCCGGTATTCTTGACAAAGGTGAATTTCGGATCCTTGCAGGCCAGAAGGGTTTCCTTGATCTCCTGCCGTAACTGCGGAGATGTTACATTGATTTTAACCATGATTGCTGCTCCTTGTTTCCTGCTTTATATTACTGACTTTTGGACGGTATAACAAGGAGAAGATCATATGGATTTTATTCAGACAGGGGATATTCAACTCTATAATGGTGATCCGTGCGGTTTGGTGACAAAACGGAAACAGGCAAAGTGCAGACATACATGTCATACAAGCATCGCAATGCTGTCTGTTACATAAGTGTTCTGTGATGCGCAAATGTCTGATAGAATATTGGCAAAGAAGAAGGAGAAAATACATATGAGTTTACCAAATAATTTCCTGTGGGGCGGCGCTCTTGCGGCGCACCAGTTTGAAGGCGGCGTCATCGGCACAACCAAGGGCCTGAGTGTAGCAGACGTCATGACAGCCGGTGCTGTTGACAGAGCCAGAGTGATTACCGACGGCGTCAAGGAAGGGCTCTACTATCCCAACCATGTCGGCATTGACTTCTATCACCGTTATAAGGAAGACATTGCCCTGTTTGCGGAAATGGGCTTCAAATGCTTCCGTACCTCCATCGGCTGGTCGAGAATCTTCCCGAAGGGCGATGAAGACGAACCGGATGCAGAAGGCCTCAAGTTCTATGATGATGTGTTTGATGAACTGCTGAAGTACAACATTGAACCGGTCATCACCCTGTCACACTTTGAAATGCCGTATCATCTTGCCAAGGAATACGGCGGCTTCTTAAACCGGAAGACCATTGATTTCTTTGTCAAATTTGCCAAGGTCTGCTTTGAACACTATAACGGCAAGGTCAAGTACTGGATGACCTTCAACGAAATCAACAACCAGATGAACTACAAGAACGATATCTTCGGCTGGACAAACTCCGGCGTACATTTCGGCGCATATCCGGATCCGGAAATGGCCATGTACCAGTGCGGTGCCTATGAGCTTGTTGCCAGTGCCAAGGCAGTCAAGATCGGTCATGAAATCAACCCTGATTACCTCATCGGCTGCATGATCGCCATGGTTCCGATTTATCCGTTCTCCTGCCGTCCGGCTGACCAGGTACTCGCCCAGCAGATGATGCATCAGAGATACTTCTGGTCTGATGTCATGTGCAGAGGCCACTATCCTGCCTATGCCCTGAAGATGTTTGCCAACAAGGGCTGGAAGCTTGATATCACGGAGGAAGACAAACAGGCGCTGAAAGAGGGTACAGTTGACTATATCGGCTTCAGCTACTACATGACCAACTGCGTGGATTCCACAGCCCATAAGGATGTTTCCAAATCACTTGACGGCTCTTCCCAGTATTCCGTTGCCAACCCGTATATCAAGGTTTCCGACTGGGGCTGGGCCATTGACCCGGAAGGCCTCAGATATGCTTTGAACGCATTCTATGAGAGATATGAAAAGCCGCTGTTCATCGTTGAAAACGGCTTCGGCGCAATTGACGTCAAGGAAGAAGACGGTTCCTGCCATGACCCGTACAGGATTTCCTACTTCAAGAACCACATCATCGAAATGAAGAAGGCCGTGGAAGAAGACGGTGTTGACCTGATGGGCTATACACCCTGGGGCTGCATTGACTGTGTATCCTTCACAACCGGTGAAATGAAGAAGCGTTATGGCTTTATCTATGTCGACCGCAATAACGACGGATCGGGATCGCTCGCAAGAAGCAAGAAGGATTCCTTTGACTGGTACAAGAAGGTTGTCGCATCCAACGGCGAAGACCTGGATTAAGCATGATTGTTGCGAAATGCAGCTATAGTGATTGATGATCGCCCCGCAGGCTTGATCCTGCGGGGTTTTTCGGATCATGATTTCAATTTTATCAAATATCTAAAAATGATTAAATTAAACATCTTGATTATTGCTTCTGATTAACTATAATTTTATTGCGTCACCAGATGATGTCTTGTCAGAGAAAGGGTTAAGAAAGTATGCGCATGGAAACGTATAAAGCTGAATACAGTAAACTGCTGAAACCGGATATTGTTTTGCTGCTTTCTAAAATCCGTGAGCAGAAAGGCTGGCATACCATGCTGATGAGATGGAAAGAAGAATACTTTGATTCCCTGACCATGACAGCAAAACAGAACAGCGTAGAAGCGTTTGCACGAATGTCGGATATCAGGACTTCAGAATCCAGAATGAAAAAGATCATCTGGGATAAGACTATCCCCAAAGAAACGGACGAAAGAAAAATTGCGGGTTATCGAGATACTTTGAACAGAATACAGAAAAGCTATCGCTATCTTTCGCTGTCTGTGCCGGAAATACATCAGCTTTATCAGGATCTTAACCGATATAACGGTATGGCAGTAAACCGGCGGTTTCGAAGCTCTGAGATTCCTTCTTTCAACGAAGGAAGCAATCCTGTGACTGGATATGCTGCACCGCCGGCAAAGGAAATCCCTGCCGCAATTGAAAACATGTGTACTTTTTATGCCGCGGCAGTCAATGATCCGGAAGTTGATGAGCTGCTGCTGATACCGGTTGTGATGGTTGACTTTCAATGCATTCAGCCGTTTGAAATCGGTAATGAAAGCATGAGCATACTGATCATGCAGCTTCTACTTCTGCAGGCAGGGTTTACAGTCGGTAAGTATATCAGTTTTGATCAATTGCTTGCTGATACGAAAACAGAGTATGATCAGGCTTTGCTTGAAAGCTGTGCAGGATGGAGTGATGGGCACAATGATTATCTGCCTTTTGTCAAATACATACTGACAATCATACTCAAGGCTTATCGAGAATTTGCTGAAAAGGCCGAGATACTTGCTCTTCAGCATACGTCAAAACCTGACAGAGTATACTCTGTCATCAAAGAAAAAACCGGCAGAATCACCAAGTCGGAAATTATGGAAAAGTGTCCTGATATCAGCCAGATCACAGTGCAGCGCACTCTTGCGGATCTGCTGTCGAATGGCTCTATCAGCAAAATCGGCGGAGGCCGGTATACATCATATGTTTGGAATGGAGAAGGAAAATGATTACTGGAGAACTGAAAAACAAGATTGATGGATTATGGGATATTTTTGCGGCCGGGGGATTGGTAAATCCTCTCGATGTCATTGAACAGATCACCTATTTGATGTTTATACGTGATCTGGATGATTCCGATAATCTCAGAGCCAAAGAAGCAGCAATGCTGGGCCTGCCTTATAAGAGCATTTTTGCGGATGAAGTGCAGATTGGTGAAAGAACGATCGATGGCCAGCAACTGAAGTGGAGTGTCTTCCATGATTTCCCTGCAGCAAAAATGTATTCTGTCATGCAGGAATGTGTATTCCCGTTTATCAAACAACTGCATGGTGATAAGAACAGCGCTTATACCAAGTATATGGATGATGCTATCTTTAAGCTTCCGACAGCTCTTGTTCTTTCAAAAGTCGTTGATTCTCTTGATGGCATTTATAACCTGATGAATGGTTCACAGAGTATTGATGTTCGAGGGGATACATACGAATACCTGCTGTCCAAGATTTCGCAGTCCGGCCGTAACGGGCAGTTCAGAACACCCAGACACATCATTCGGATGATGGTTGAACTGATGGATCCTAAAGCCGATGAAGTAATCTGTGACCCTGCCTGCGGCACTTCAGGATTCCTTGTCACTGCAGCGGAATATCTGAAAGAAACCCATAAAAAGGAAATCTTCTATGATAAGCAGAAGAAAGACCATTACATGAACCATATGTTCTTCGGTTATGACATGGACCGTACAATGCTCCGTATCGGTGCTATGAACATGATGACACACGGCGTGGACAATCCTTTTATCGAATACCGTGACAGCCTTTCCGATCAGAATCCGGA